>JBAYOC010000064.1:0-6634 GCA_041678465.1 Anaerovoracaceae bacterium
GCCTGGGATTTATTGGAAAGTCGTTGAATTTCCTGTTGATTTCCAATGATGATCTCATCTCTACGCAGCACTTCACTTCGGAGAGCTTCCATATCTCTTCTATTTTCTTCGATCTGCTGCTGCATGCATACGTTTTCTTTCAGTAGAGTTTCATCGTTGCGGATATGCTTCACTTCATCCAGTTGGAACTCCAGAGATTCCTGCTCTTTCTTCAGTTCTCCTATTTCTGCTCCTCGTTGCGTAAGGAGTAGATCTTTTTTACGGATTTCCTCCCTCATTTCATCCATGGCTCGATTCAAGTCCTGAACTTCCTGCTTAGCTGCTGAAATTCCCTTGGAAAAAGTAACGTTTTTCTCTTCATAGACCAACTGCATAGAGCGACAGTTCTGATCCAGCCGTTGAATCAGTTGGTCCACTTCTTTTTTGCTGTAGCCAAATAAGGCATTTCCTTTTAACGCCGGCCCCTGATCCCCGAACCCGAAACCTTCCCGGAACTCCTTCAAATCCATCTCAGCCATTTCATACCTCCATCTTTGAAAACTGTAGCACTGACCCTTCTGTCAAATTATATCGCCGTGCACTTCCGCTCTTCATTTCCAGAACGTAACGGCAATTCCTTACCCTTTTCCCAAGTGACCAAGGCTTCATATCTCTCTGGATATGAATGACCTGTTTTTCCACACTAAGATACAGAACATCTATTGAGTAGGACATGAACATACAATGAACCTGGTCACAGGGAGACAGGAGAAGGCCTTCACCATCTGCCAATTCCCGTCCGATCAAGCCACGAAGCCGGCTAAGAAAGCCATCCGCCATGTGAATCGGGATCTGGACGGATCCCACATTTATGATCCAATGCTTCTTCATTCGTCACCTACAATAACATATCCATGATGTTGATTACAGAAGGCCCCATCAGGATGATAAACAGCACGGGAAAGATAAAAACCACGATGGGAATCATAATTTTTACCGGGGCTTTCATGGCCTTTTCTTGAGCCGCTTGTTTTCTTGCATCCCGGAGCTTACCCGATTGCGCCTTGAGTATATTTCTTATTGGTATACCGTATTGCTCTGCCTGTGTCATAGCTGCAGAGAAAGCCCTCAATTCCCCAATTTCATTGCGTTCCGCCAAATCCCGAAAGGCTTCCTTTCGTGGTTTGCCGTACTGGATTTCCTTAATCGTAGTTCTTAACTCCTCTACCATAATATCTTTGCTTTTTTCTGAAATTCGTACTACTGCACCATCCAAGCTCAAACCCGCTTCCACGCAGACGGAGAGCATATCCATGACCTCCGGAAGAGCATTCTTCATCTCCTTCTGTCTACGCTTTCCCCGCATCTTAACATAATAGCTGGGCAGTAACGCACTCAACAGGACTCCGATTAGAGCCAGCACAGCAACCATAGAAGGCCCCTTTCCCAAGAACAAACCAATCAATACAGCCATTCCCGTAAGTACTGTCGTCAAAAGAATACGGAAATTCCGATAGCCTTCTGTCGTAATGGAAAGGCCTGCTTGCCTTAGCAGCTTTTCGTTTTCCATATCAGTCCGGGATTTGGTTCCCGGCTCCGACTTTGTCTTTGAAATGTATTCTGTAAAGCCATGGAGCAAAGGAGTCAGGATTCTCTCCTTAATGGGCTTATTCAGTACTTCATCCCGCACGGGCTTCATTTGATTTTTCAGAGCATCTTTTCTGCGTCTGAAAGCATCTTCTGCCTTGCCGATTTTTGAAAATGCAGCAATGCAGAACAGGGCCACGGCGATAGAAAATAATAGTACTATGGTTTGCATATCAATACCCGTTTCAATACTTTATTGCAATCAGCTTTCTCACAAAGAGAAAACCGACCAATTCCATGACTGCTGCCACTACCAGGAGCGCTTTTCCCATCCCTGTCTCAAAGAACATTGCCACGTATTGCGGGTTCAGGATCATCAAACCTGCCAGCAGAAATACCGGCAGTAGCCCGATTACGTATCCGGAAGTCCTTCCCGTAGTAGTGAGGAGCTTTATTTCATTTGCTAATGCGATCCGATCTTTGATGGTATGGGAAATGTTATCGAGAATCTCTGAGAGATTTCCTCCTGTCTGTCTTTGAATGAGTATGGTGGTTGCCAACAGCTCCAGGTCCTCACATTGCGTCCGATTCACCATACGCTGCAAGCTCTCTTCCAGTGACATCCCCAACTGCATTTCCCGGACCAGCCGTGCAAATTCCTTACCAACGGGATCCGGCATTTCACGGGAGATACTTCCCATCGCCACCTGGAGAGAAAAACCTGTCTTCAAACTGTTACACATCACAGACAAGGCATCGGACAACTGCATATGGAACAGATTTCTTCTTTTCTTTGTGTATAGAGTTAAGATAACCGGCGGCAACATAGCGCCGATGATAGCAAAACCGGCACAGACGATCAGGCTCCCATCGAAGAAAAGAATCAGGGAGGGAACCGCAGAAATACCCAAAATGCGAATGGCAAGGTATTCTTCTGCCTTTAAGGGTATTCCGGCCATGGAGAGTTGATCGTCCGTCTTATCTAAATAGTTTTTGCTGACAAAGAAGAGC
Organism: Anaerovoracaceae bacterium; assembly: GCA_041678465.1. GTDB lineage: Bacteria > Bacillota > Clostridia > Peptostreptococcales > Anaerovoracaceae > UBA1426. Next base: position 2,578 of record JBAYOC010000064.1, read on the forward strand.
AGCCTCTTTAGTGGACTTTTCTTTTCATTCTGTTCTCTGTGCTTTGCCTTTTCTTTTTCCTCTCCCTTGTCTTCAAAGCCGAACTGTAATCTGCGGCTAATGTCTATATGACTGCCGAAGGCGGCTTTCAATGAGCCGACAAAAAGGATAAAAAGCACTGTTACAGCCAATAAGGGTACTAAAAAGAGGTACATTGCATCCCCTCCTACTCAGAGAACCAGGTGCTATCAACAAAAACGCCGTTGGCTATGAGGCTCTGCATAAATTGAGGCATAGTGCCCATTGCTCGAAACCGCCCTTTCTGTCTGCCCGATTCATCCAGTTCACCCTGTGACTCGTAACGGAAAATATCCTGGGTGACTATCACATCACCTTCCATACCTGTCACTTCACAGATATTCGTGATCTTCCTCGTCCCGTCGATCATCCTGGACTGCTGAATAATTACATCCACTGCGGATGCAACTTGCTCACGAATGGCTTTTACGGGCAAATCCATCCCTGACATGAGAACCATGGTCTCTAGGCGCGACAGCATATCTCTGGGGCTGTTGGCATGGGCAGTGGTCAAGGATCCGTCATGCCCTGTATTCATAGCCTGGAGCATATCCAAAGCCTCTCCGCCGCGAACTTCTCCTACTACGATGCGATCGGGCCGCATACGGAGAGCGTTTCGCACCAAATCGCGGATGCTGATCTGTCCCTTTCCTTCCAGATTTGCTGGTCTGCTTTCCAGGGTAATAACGTGCAGCTGCAGAAGGCGCAGCTCTGCTGCATCTTCAATGGTGATAATCCTTTCTGTGTCGGGGATGAAACCGGACAACACATTTAAAAGGGTTGTCTTGCCGCTTCCGGTTCCTCCGGATACCACAATGTTCATGCGCCCCTTCACGCAAGCTTCTATAAAGGAGGCCATGGGAAAGGATAAGGAGTTAAAGCGGAGCAGGTCTTTGACAGTCAGAGGATTTTGAGAAAACTTTCGTATCGTTATCACCGGTCCGGTGAGGGATACGGGATTAATTATAATGTTGACTCTGGAGCCGTCCTTAAGCCTGGCATCCACCATGGGAGATGCCTCATCTACATGACGCCCTATGGGTGCAACGATCTTATTGATTACGTTCAGCACATGTTCATTATCACGAAATCTGATACTGGAAAGGCTGAGCTTTCCGTTTCTCTCAATATAAATATGTTCCGGCCCGTTTACCATGATCTCTGAAATACTATCATCTCCCAACAATTGTTCCAGCGGTCCCAGGCCGGTCACTTCATTGTAAAGCTCATGAGAGATTCTATGTTTTTCCGTAATGTTGACTTCCCTGCCGTACTGATTCACAGCATCATCGATGATTTCCCTGACGTACTGAGAAAGGTCTCCACCTTGGTCCGGTACGGTGTTATGGCCTCTCTGTTTATTGATACGCTCGATGACCTCCATATGCGCTTTTGTACGGAGTTCTTCATAATCTTCATTTGAGCGTGAGGGCACAGTATCTGCAATGCTACCTTCACGAACCGGTTTTTCTTCCTGTTTAAGATCAAGCCTCTCCAGCAGACCCATAGCTTCTCTCTCCTATCTTCGTTGCTAAATCGATTAACTTTTTGGACATAGGGCATCTCGGCACGTTAATGACCACGGGGATACCTCTGTTCAGCGACGCTACGGCGTGCTTGCTTTCCACAGGAATCTTAGCAAGAAACTTTATGTTCATAAGCTCAGCGATTTCTTTTGCGGTGATGGTGCTGCTGTTTTCCTTATTTAGAACCACCTGAATTTTGTGGTCTAACTTCAGAGCCTTCATCAGTTCATGGGTTTTCTTGGCATTGCGCAGGGTGGAAATATCAGGATTGATCACATGCAAAATTTTGTCCGCTTTCTCGAGAGCCATAAGGCTGAGATCATTCATCTGGGTAGAGAGATCGATAAATACGAAATCATAGCCCTTTGCAGTTCCGGCAATAATGCTTTCTCCGTGGCTGCTCTGAACCATTTCCGCATATTCCGGGCGTTCAGAAGAAGGGAGCAGAGAGAGACCCGTCCTATGAAGGGATAAATAGCTACGGATGATCTCTTTTGTGATGGATCCTTCCTGAACCAGCTCGCTGATCCCATGTTTGTTTTCCAGATCGAGAAAGATGGAGGCATCTCCAAACTGCAGGTCAAAGTCCAGCAGGGCAGTTCGCTTACCTTTTTGAGCCAACACCGTTGCTAAATTAACCGCCACTGTGGTCTTTCCTACACCGCCCTTGGAACCGAACACGGCAATTATTACGGCATCCTTCTCCTCAGTTGCAGAAGTCCCCCGACCCTTATGGTGTATTCTTCTCAAATTAGCCCCTGTCGGCCTTTTCTTCTTTTCCAACGACTCCTCCGGCTCTCTTCTTAACATGTGGATTATTGCCATAGTTGGTTATTCATAATGGATGTCACCCCAGGCTTTTCATGATCTACAGGAGATCTCAAAACGGCCATCAAGCGGCCTGTCGCTCCCCCAAGGCTCAGTTTAACTGCATCTTGCGGAGAGACGATCAGTGTAACCACAGTTACAGGCTCGGGAGGTACGTAACTCTCTTTCCTGCTGTCCGGGTTTGTGCCCACCGCCAATATCTCCGCATCAGCCACGAGGATATCCGCAATTTCTTTTTTGTCTTCTCCTACTTCTAATAAACCGATGAGGATAATATCCACTCTGTCCATCGCCCGCAAAAATCCGGACACGCCGGAAACCGTGTCTACGGGAATCGTCACGGCCCGCATTCCTTCGGGAACGGAATAAGACATCTTACCTTCCTTTTCTGTAGTCTGCTTTACCTTGTTACGAAGTATCTGTTCTCCCTCGTATATGGTCTGAGAGGCTATACCACCCAGGATGCTTTCCACATCAGCTACTGCCGACGGGTGAATGCCCTCGGCAGTAATCTCTTCAATACGGATCATATCAGCACTTAATTGGGTGTTCTCTTCGATGTTTACAGCAGCGATCGCAACGGAAGCATAATTTTCCCGGTAGCGGTCTTCTAAAGCTAACATGTACTGATATAACAAGATGCCGGCCAAAAGGGCCAATATGATTGCAATTATATATACTTTTTTCATAGATAGCCTTCCTGGTACTCTGTAACACCTAAAAAAATATTCTGCGCATCTGTAACAACATTTAGGTGTTACAGAGTACTAATGGGATAAAGTCAAACAGTAAGCGCCGTACTCCCTTTCAAGATCTGCATCTGCATAGTAGTCGGCTGTACCGCTTATTACTGCCTCTACATAGCTGCCCTGCACCTCGCCGTTGTTGCCGTTTGCATAGCAGTCCTCCAGTACAAAGACCGCGAATCCGACGATTTGTACGTTGTGGTTATCGATGTATTCAATGACGGGAATCTTGACAACTCTTCTGCAGGCAGGTTCAAACTGCTGGGAAGTACAGCCCCCCTCTTCCGGGAAGTGGGTGCAGGAAGAATATCTGTCGTCAAATGCTTTGGAGGTAGGACCTGCCATATTACCGGGCTCAATAGGGTACATCTTTTCGCCGATGGTAATCTCAGTAGTGTAGCCATTTACTATCCAGTTCGAATACTGGTTGGCCCCACCTCCCTTGACTCCTGATAAATTAATAGCACCAAAAGCACCGTTGCTTCCGTCACCGCCACCAAATTTCAAAATAATATGCTCGGTCTGCCCCTGATCCAACAGCAGGTCCAATTCATCCTTAACCACGCTGACCGGAACCACGTCATCTGCTGATAAACTGGGTCTTACCTTGACTCCCGCCTGTTTGTCTACGGGAATGTTGTCCACTCCAAGAACCCTTGCAAAACCGGTTTGTGACTGGGTGTTGAGGGATAAATGGAGACCGTAGTAAGCTCCGTTTATGGAATCCGTAAAGTCGATGGATGCAATCTCATCCATTGTGATTTCATTTTTTACTAAATACTCCCGGATTTGGTCTTCAATGACCGACTGCTTGTCCATGTCCCCTTCCGCGGCAGGCAACAGCCTGCCTCCGGCAAAGACAGCAGCATCCGCGGCATTTTGCAGGCGGCTTCCGTGACA
>JBAYOC010000065.1:0-6597 GCA_041678465.1 Anaerovoracaceae bacterium
GTAGTATCTGTGGCGGTAGTGCTGCCGAAGGATTTCAGTATATTGGGAGTGGATGATTCGAAGAAATTGTCTCCTAAGAAACGCGAAGAGCTTTACGAACAAATCAAAGAGGTGGCCGTCGCCTACGGCATCGGCTGCATCGACAATGACACAATAGATCGCATCAACATTCTGGAGGCCACAAAGCTGGCAATGAAAGATGCTCTGAGGGAGCTGGAGGGAAAGCTGCGGGCCAAACTCGGCGACAATTGGAAAAAGTCCACAGGAGATGAAAACAGACGTAAACCCTGTTGCATTCAGCACATTCTCATCGACGCACTGAGGCTAAAGGATGTGCCAATCGAGCAGACTGCCATCATACGTGGAGATGGCGCCAGCGTATCCATTGCCGCTGCATCGATATTGGCCAAGGTAACCAGAGATCGCATGATGGTCGAATACAATGAGACCTATCCGGGCTACTCATTTGAATGTAATAAGGGTTATGGAACCAGGGCCCATTATGAGGGAATCAAAAACAGGGGAACTTGCCAAATTCACCGAAGGACCTTCCTAAAATAAAAATCCAACCACAGGGACAGACCCCGTGGGGGCAAAAACAGCCACGGGGTCTGTCCCTGTGGTTGCGAATTTGCTTGACAAACAGCCACCTATCGTTACAATAGTAATATAGCTTTCAACAGAGAGCGAATGAATAGAAATGCAGTGATCAAGAGGAGTAACAAAACACCTTTCTACAGAGAGAAGACTCGACGCCCGCAAACCGGGCTAGGCTGAGAAGTCTTGAAAACAGGATTTTGCGAAGGTCGCTTGTGAGCATACTTAAATGAGTGTTGTGCCAAGGCACAGAATTAAGGTGGTACCGCGGAACATTCCGTCCTTATGCTTCTGCATAAGGATTTTTTAGTTTAAGGAAGCAGGGGGAATCAAAATGGAAAAGAATTTAAGCAAGACTTACGACCCAAAACAATTTGAAGATAGGTTATATGAACAGTGGGAGAAGAGTGGCGCTTTTCATGGAAAGAGGGACAAATCCAAGAGCCCCTTTACCATCGTTATGCCACCTCCTAACATCACAGGCCAGCTGCATATGGGCCATGCTTTAGATCATACCCTGCAGGATGTGCTGACTCGCTGGAAGCGGATGCAGGGCTTCGATACTCTCTGGCTCCCCGGAAGCGACCATGCAAGCATCGCTACCGAGGTGAAGGTCGCAGATAAGATTCGCACTGAGGAGGGTAAGACCAAAGAGGATCTCGGTCGGGAGGAATTCCTGAAGAGAGCCTGGGAATGGAAGAAAACCTATGGGGGCAAGATTACCGAACAGTGCAGAAAGCTGGGAGACTCCTGCGACTGGGAGCGGGAACGTTTCACCATGGACGAGGGCTGCAACAAGGCCGTGATAGAATTCTTCGTGCGCCTCTATGAAAAGGACCTGATTTATAAAGGAAACCGCATCATCAACTGGTGCCCCAGCTGTGGTACCTCACTTTCCGATGCAGAAGTGGAGCATGACGATAAGAACAGCAAGTATTATTACGTTCGCTATCCCGGCGAAGACGGGAGCCAGGGCATTGTTGTGGCAACCTCCCGGCCGGAGACCATGTTCGGCGATGTGGCCATTGCAGTAAACCCCGCGGACGAGCGCTATGAGAATTTGATCGGTAAAACGGTTCTGCTGCCTATAGTGGGAAAAGCTATTCCCATCCTTGCCGACCCTTATCCGGATCCGGAAAAGGGCACAGGAGCAGTGAAGATTACTCCGGCTCATGATCCCAATGACTTTGAGGTAGGCCTGAGGCACGATCTTCCTCAGCCTTCCTGCATCAATGAAGACGCCACCATGAACGCTCTGGCGGGAAAATATGAGGGAATGGACCGTTACGAATGTAGAAAAGCCTGGATTTCCGACCTGGAAGCAGCAGGCTACCTGGTCAAGGTCGAGGACATGGTCATTCCCGTAGGAGAATGCTATCGCTGCAAGGATGCGGTGGAGCCCATGCTTTCCGAGCAGTGGTTTGTTCGCATGGAAGCCCTTGCCAAGCCCGCCATGGAAGCGGCTGCGAAAGGGGACTTGACCCATGTCCCGGAACGCTTTGAGAAGATATACCTCCATTGGCTTGAGGAAATCCGCGATTGGTGTATTTCCCGGCAACTTTGGTGGGGGCATCGTATTCCGGCTTACTACTGCGACGACTGCAATGAAATCATGGTAGCGAGAGAGGCTCCTGAAAGCTGTACGAAATGCGGCAGCAAAAACCTTCGGCAGGATGAGGACGTGCTGGACACCTGGTTCAGCTCTGCACTCTGGCCCTTTTCAACCCTCGGCTGGCCTGAAAAAACACCGGACCTGGAGCATTATTTCCCGACGGATGTATTAGTCACCGGTTACGACATCATATTTTTCTGGGTGGTGAGAATGGTGTTTTCCTCTCTGGAAATGATGGACGAAGTGCCCTTCCATCACGTTTACGTCCATGGCCTCGTACGGGACGGAGAGGGACGGAAGATGAGCAAGTCACTGGGCAACGGCATCGATCCTCTGGAAATCATCGACCAGTACGGAACGGACGCGCTGCGATTCATGCTGGCTACCGGCATCAGTCCGGGCAGCGACATTCGCTTCAAGCTGGATCGTCTGGAGTCCTGTCGTAATTTCGCCAACAAACTATGGAACGCATCCCGTTTTGTAATCATGAATCTGCTGGATGAAGAGGGTAATTTCCTGCCCATGGCAGAGGAAAGCAATGGAATCGAAAAACTCTCTCTGAAAGACGAAGATAAGTGGATCCTCACAAAGCTCAATGAGGCCGTAGCCGAAGTGGCAACGAATATGGAAAATTATGATCTGGCTCTCGCGGGACAGAAGGTTTACGAACTCATTTGGAATGAATACTGCGATTGGTACATCGAGCTTGTGAAAGCGCGGCTTTACGGGGAAGATGAAGCCGACAAGCAGGTGGCGCGCTTCGTGCTCGTCAAGGTGCTGAAGGATATGTTAGCCCTGCTTCATCCCTTCATGCCCTTTATCACTGAAGAAATATGGAGCTTCCTGCCGGGAAATGGGGAAATGCTCATCGTAGCGCCCTGGCCGGTGCATAGCAAAGCATTGGATTTTTCAGAGGAGAGCAGGCGGATGGAGCTGGCAATGGAAATCATCCGGAGCATTCGAAACATTCGGGCAGAAGCGGATGCCGTTCCATCCCGGAAGCTTCGCGCTGTGATCCTGTCCACGGGAGAAGCCTTGGAAGCGGTCAAAGCCGGAGAAAGCTATCTTAAAAACTTAGCCAACTTGACGGAAGTTCGATTCATTGATGACAAAGCGCAAATACCCGAAGAAGTGATGTCCGCTGTCGTGGACGGAGCGGAAATATTTATTCCCCTGGACGATTTGCTGGATTATAAAGCGGAGTACCAGAGACTAGAGAAGGAAAAAGCCAAGCTCGAAGGAGAGCGGAGCAAGCTGTCCGCAAAACTGGACAACCCGGGCTTTGTCTCAAAAGCGCCCGAGGCCGTGGTAGCGGCGGAGCGTGAGAAGCTGGCTAAGGCGGGATCTATGTTAGAGAAAGTAGAAGAACGCCTTTCCGTCGTAAAGCAGAAGATATAAAGGGGATGCCAACCTTGAACTACGAAGTAACCATAGAAAAGATACACAGCTTTCAGAAGTACGGGAGCAGGCTGGGGCTTGAACGGATGACCGTCCTGATGGACCTCTTGGGGAATCCCCAGGATCAGATGAAGGTGATTCATGTTGCCGGGACCAACGGCAAGGGTTCCGTCTGCCGTTATCTGGCTTCCATTCTGCAAGAAAACGGCTACAAAGTAGGCCTTTATACTTCACCCTACCTTGAGAGATTTACCGAACGCATCGAATTCGACGGCCGGGAAATATCCGAGGAGGACCTGACAGAATGCGCCGCCATGGTTTTTGACGCAGTAGACCGGATGCTTGCGGATGGCTTTGAATCTCCTACAGAGTTTGAGCTGGTAACGGCCATTGGCTTTGTATATTTTAGCAGAAAACCCATTGACATCCTCGTCTTGGAGGTGGGTCTCGGAGGTAGGGGCGATTCCACCAACATTATAAAAAAACCCCTCGCATCCGTAATTACATCTATTTCCCGGGACCACATGGACGTGCTGGGCGATACTCACGCAAGCATTGCCCGGGAAAAGGCGGGGATCATAAAGTCTGGCTGCCCTGTGATTTCCAACGTGGAAGACCCGGAGGCATCCGCAGTGATACGGGAAATAGCCCGGAAGCGAGGCTGTTATTTTTATGACTCGTCCCAATTGAAAGTGCGGGATATAGAAAAATCACTTCTTGGTTATTCTTTTGCAGTATCGGGAGGCTTCCATTGCCTCGGCGAGCCTTTTCAGGTGGAGCTTTCCATGATCGGCATGCATCAGGTGGCCAACGCCGTTTGCGCCTTGTCGGTGATTGAGGTTCTGGGAAAAAGGGGTATAATAGAAGTCAGAGTAGAAAACGTGCAGCGGGGAATAAAAAGAGCATATCAGAAAGGTCGACTCGAGATCTTAAGCAAGGATCCATGGATAGTCATCGATGGAGCGCACAACGAAGCTGGGGTAAAGGCTTTAGCTCGCGTTACGAACGAGCATTTTCAAGGACAGAGGCTCTTGCTGGTCATCGGTATGCTGGCGGACAAGGATGTGGATCGCTTGGTGGAGGAGTTTTGTTCCATCTCAGGAGACATTGCAGCCGCTGAGCCGGACAATCCCAGAAAACTAAAGGCAGAGGAGCTTTGCCTGGCTGTGAACCGGGCGGGCCGCGACTGTATCGCCTTGGGTGATTGGGAGCGAACCTGTCACTACATTCGCAGGGAAATGCACCACTACGATGTCATCATTATATCGGGCTCGCTGTATCTGATTGGTAAGGTAAGGGGACAATTTGCAAATGAAGATGAAAAAGGTGCTGTTAATCTATAACCCAAAAGCGGGAAACGGCCTTTTTAAGGCAAATTTGGACAAGATCATTGAGATGTTTCAAAAGAAGAACATGCTGGTAGTGCCGGTCCGTACGGATAAGCCGGCGGTTATATGTGAAATGTTTCATATGGCTGAGGAGGAGGGTTTCACCAAGGTCATCGCGGCCGGCGGTGACGGGACTATTAACATCGTGGTCAACACTATGCTCAGCTGCGGCACAAATTTGCCCATCGCCGTCTTCCCCTCGGGAACTGCCAACGATTTCGCCTACTATTTCGATATCCCTAACGACATCGAGGGAATGGTGAATATCGCTACGGAAGAGAATTACACCTATGTGGACCTGGGGTGCGTCAATGGGAAATACTTTATCAACGTTGCTGCCATGGGGTTTCTGGTGGATGTCAGCCAGAAGACCGACCCGAATATCAAGAACACCCTGGGCGTTATGTCCTATTACCTCAAGGGTGTCAGCGAGGTTCCAAAGCTGGAACCTATATCTATAAAAATTGAAAGCGAAGAATACTCCGGAATGGAGAAGATGTACTTCATGCTGGTGATGAACGGCAGATCTGCAGGAGGATTCAAGCGGGTGGCGCCGGACGCGAGAATGGACGACGGCCTTCTGGATGTTCTGCTGTTTCGGGAGATGCCGCTCACAGAGCTTCCCGGCCTTCTGATTAACTTCATGCAGGGCAATCACTCGGAAAACAAAAATGTGGTCTTTTTCCGGACCCAAAAGCTGCACCTGGAAACGGATATGGAGATAGGAACCGATGTGGACGGGGAGAAGGGATGTGAATTCCCCCTGGACATTACCTGCGTTCCGAAGAAATTGTGTGTCAATACTTTGCGCAAGGATATGGAGGGATCGAGATGGTAAATTATAAAATCAGCGTGACCGATGAGTACGAAAGGCTGGTTGAGATGTTCATCCGCCACGATTTGGAGTTTTCTTTCGATGAACCACTAACTACGGACCTGGTGAAGTGCTGGAAGGCCGAAGATGAAAAGGGCGGGTTAATCAGCGGCTGCGTGCTAGCCATGCGAGGTGGGGAGTACATAATCGACGGCATCGCCACGGAGCCGGAATACCGTAAGGAAAAGATCGCAGGAACTATGTTGGAATTGGCATTGGAAGAGGTTAGGAACCGGGGAGGCAAGGTAGTTTATCTGGTTGCCAAAGCACCGGGCTTCTTCCGGAAGCATGGATTTCAGAACATCGAAGCTACAGAGGTCCCCGATCTGTTCGATTGTTATTCCTGCCCACAGTTTCAGAAGACCTGTTTCCCGGAAGTTATGAAGTTAGTCCTATAAAAAAAACAACCACAGGGACAGACCCCGTGGCTGGTTTTGCCTCCTCGGGGTCTGTCCCCGTGGTTGTTTTTTAGTTGGTTTTGATGAGTTCGATCTTGGATTCCAATTCTGCAATGGCTGCTTCAGCCACCTTGATTACGCCACAGAGCTCCACTCCCGGGCCTTCTTCCGCATCTTTAATATCTTCATAATAGAGCTTGCCCAAATCCATGAGGGCCTGTTGAATCTTTTTCTGTTCACCGGAGATTTCGTTTTTCAGCTTAGTGGTTTCTGCCAGGTCCTTTGCCTTATCAGCTGCGTCGCCGGCAACTTCCCCAATCTTGTTTCCCA
>JBAYOC010000066.1:0-6586 GCA_041678465.1 Anaerovoracaceae bacterium
CGATACTGTCCTCCACCGGGCTGATGGTTCCGATGCAACCTCTTAACCTGCCTTCCTTTTTCAAGGAAACAAAAACACCCGCCCTATGCTTCGTAAGCTCCTTTGAAAGCCCCGGGGGGCGTTCGATATACTTTCTGCCACGCACATAGGACTCCAGGGACAGCCGGGCAAGGGTGACAAGCTCATCCTCTTCCGCGCGGATTCGTTCCCTCTCCGTTTTTTCTTCCTCCCCGTAAAGCACATCTATCTGCCGAGCCTCTTCGTGTTCTTTGGGATAAAAAGCGGCGACAGCGTATCCTACGCCAAAAGGTCCCTCATAGGACAGTAATTCCGAGTCCACCGACCTGCCGTCCAGAGTTCCTGCCATTATGATAAAGGCCCGAAGCCCGCACTCTCCGGCGGCCTCGCAGAAGCCCTCTTCAAACTGCATGAAGGTCAAGAAGTCTCCTGCTACCATTGCCTCTGTTACCTGTCGATCAAAGGCAGGTCCTTCCTCCGCATAGCTGTAAGGCCCCTCTTCTTTCAGTCGGTGTGAGAGATCCCCACTGGCGACGATAACGGTTTTGCGAGATAGCCTTTCTACGGCAGCCTGAAGACATTTACCGAAGCGGTAATGGTCCCGGGGTGTAAGCCCTGAAATGGAGACGCGCATCACCCGATAATCCTCCAGATACTGGTCGATAAAAAAGAGAGGAACCAAAGTTCCATGGTCCAGTCTTTTATCCCGCTCTCCCAGAGCACCGGCAGCAAGTCCTTCCTCACCCGCCAGTTCCTCGATCAAGCTCACCAATTCACTGTCATAGCTTACTTGGATATGGGTCTTCTCATCACCGAATTTGCGCAGATCCCCATTAGCGCTGTTTCCGGGGGAAACGTGGATATAATCCTGATAAATGACGGAATGCGGTGTGATCACCACCACAGTTTCCGGCTCAAGCTCTCCTATTTCTCTGGCAATTCGGTGATAGGAGTCAATCGTGCTCTGAATTTTCTCTTCCTGGCCTCTTCCCACTCGCGGTACGATCAATGGTGGATGTGGAACGATATAGGCAGCCATAATAGACATCCTGCTCTCCTCCTTCCTATCGGAGTGTTTCTGCTATTTCTTCAATCTTTCGAAATCTATGGTTTACACCGGACTTCTTGAGGGGAGGTTCCAGCATTTGCCCCAACTCTGTCAGCGAGCTCTCCGGATTTTCCAACCTGAGCAAAGCGATCTCCCGCAACTTTTCCGGCAAATAGGTGGGCCCTCCTTTTGCCTCGATGAACCGAATGGCTTCAATCTGTCTGGCGGCGGTATCAATGGTCTTGTCCATATTGGCGCTCTCACAGTTGACGATGCGGTTAGTCTTGTTTCGAAGTTCTTTGACAATCCGCACGTTTTCAAATTCCATGACTTGATTGTTTGCACCAAGCAAGGCCAGGAAATCACTGATTTGTTCGCTCTCCTTCAGGTAGACCACAAAATTGTTCTTTCTGGCTGTCACTTTGGAACGGAATCCAAAGCTGTTGATCAGCCGCTTTAGGTCGTTTGCCAAAATCTCACTGCTGGATACGATCTCCATGTGGTAGCTCCTATCCGGATGGCTGATGGTGCCGGCACCCAGAAAGGTTCCACGCAAATAAGCTCTCTTACAACACCTTGATTTGGTCAGATCCGAAGAAATATCATCGGGAAAGTAGTTGCAGCCTTCCCTCACCCGGAGTATCCCCGTCTCTCTTAGAATCTGCTCCGCATTATCCTCTGCACCTATTGTTAGTTGGTAAGTATGGCCTTTCTTTAGCAAATTCCTCTGCCTTATTTTGAGATTAGCACCTACACCAAAATAGCTCTTGATCCTCAAAAGAAACAGCCTGGCGAGTGCGGGATTTTCTGTTGTAATCCGTAGATCAAGCTTGCCGCCCCCGGACAGTTTTACAGAGCCGCACATGCGAATAAAGCCGGCAATCTCCGCTAGCATACAACACTTCTTTTCTTCCGGGGAACGGGCTATTTCATTTTTAACATCTGCAGAAAAGGACATTCTTATTCTCCTGTGACAATGGGGACGTTCCTTTGCACCTTCCTCGATGGATCAGAGGAGTGACAAATAAGGAATGTCCCCCTATATCAAAAAGGGACCCGCGCTTCGCTGTCGCTGCAGGCCCCACATGCTTATTTTATTGGCCGATGCTCAGAATCTTTCTGGCTTCGTTGGGTGTTGCAATCTCTCTGCCAAAGAACTTGGCCAGTCGAACTACCTTTTCTACCATTTCGCCGTTGCTCTTAGCCAGGACACCTTTTTCCAGGTAGAGGCTGTCTTCAAAGCCGACTCTCACATGGCCACCCATGATGATGGCACCTGCTGCCATATCGTAATTATATCTGCCGATTCCACAGGCGGTCCAGGTGGATCCATGGGGGATGCTATCCACCATGAAGGCCAGATCTCTCAATGTTGCGGTCATTTGCACGCCCAGAACGAAGTCAAAATGAAGGGGATGAGCCAGAAGACCCTTACGGTCTATCTTCAATGCGATATCGATCATGCCCTTATCAAAGACTTCTAACTCAGGTTTAATACCCTTTTCCTTCATGATCTTTGCAAAGTTCATGATGGTATTATCTGTGTTGATAAAGATTTCATCTCCGCCGAAGTTCAATGTACCGCAGTCAAGGGTAGCCATTTCAGGAGTGGGAACTACATCTGTTGAAGCCAGGCGCTCCAAGTCCGTCATTCCTACAGCTCCTCCCGTAGAGGGTTGAATGATGACATCGGGGCAGACAGCTTTGATTGCATCTATTGCTTCCTGGAATCTAGCTGTATCCTGAGTCGGGGTACCGTCATCCCAGCGTACGTGAAGATGGATGATGGATGCTCCTGCATCGTAAGCGGACTTCGCCTCTCTTACGATTTCTTCAATGGTGTATGGTACGGCAGGATTGTGCTCCTTCGTAACTTCTGCACCACAAATACATGCGGCAATAATTAATTTCTCCATGTTGAATGACTCCTTCTTTTCTTTTAACGTGATAACTGTTCTTTGATTATTATATTATAGGTCTCTATGAATGGTCAATATCCTTCTCCCCGCTTCCTGGAACATCTCCGTGAACAAATTGGCCATAGCTACGGATCGGTGTTGCCCTCCCGTGCAGCCAAATGCCAACACCAAGTTTGCTTTCCCTTCCTTAATATAGAATGGAATCAACTCTTCGATCATGGCGTAAGCCTTTTCAACGAAACTTCCGGCTTGTGGAGTCTTCATCACATAGTCACGAACCTTCTGGCTGTTACCGGTAAGGTTTCGTAGACTGGGCAGGTAATAAGGGTTCGGAATGAACCTCAAGTCAAATACCATATCCGCATCCAGCGGAATCCCGTGCTTATATCCAAAGGATTGAATGGTGATGGTAAATCCCGTTGCTTCGTCGTTGGACAGAATGTTGCGCAGCTCTTCGTGGAACTGCGCCACTTTCATCATTGAAGTATCCACGATATAATCCGCTACCTTGCGGATGCCCATCAGTTTTTCTCTTTCTTTGGCAATTCCGTCTTGAATGCTACCGTCCGCAGCCAGGGGATGAACCCGGCGGGTCTCCTTGTATCTGCGAATGAGCACTTCGTCGGAGGCTTCCAGAAAAAGTACCTTAAACCGCATTCCTGCTTCTTTCAGTTCTTCTAATCCTTTTTTCAGATCATCGAAGAACTCACCGCCTCGGATATCGATGCCGAAGGCCGCCTTTTCGATCTTCATCTTGTCCTGAACTGCCAGATCGATGAAGTTTTTAATCAGGGCAGGCGGCAAATTGTCAATGCAGTAAAATCCTAAGTCCTCCAGGCAGTTCATTGCCTGGCTCTTGCCGGACCCTGACAAACCGGTAACGATGATAAACTCCATGTCATATCTCCTCTAAATTGTCAATGCGAGCGGGATCCACTCCGGCCTCTATAGCCCTTTTCAAGCCGGGAACGTAGGTACCGACCCTTTGAGGGGAATGGGCATCGCTGCTGATAATGAATCGCACCCCGGTAGTCGCTAGTTTTTTTAACTCCTCTGTGATGGGGGCTTCGTGCCAAGTGCTGATCTCCATCATTGTCCCTGTTTCTTCACATGCTTTTGCAATGGGCATCAGGTCAAAGGGTCCTTTATCTCCCGGGTGAGTCAGGACTTTTATCCGGTTCTCATGGAGGGCCTTAATGATAAGCTCGGTGTTATTTCGTTTCCTGGAGGAATCCCCGCCGCCCTTGCCGGATTTATTGGTTACCCAGTTCACTAAATGGATCATAGCCGCGGACAGAGGCTGTTCTCCCAGGATGCCGTAATGGTATCCCGCAAGAACGTAATCCAGGGCTTTTGCCTCCTCTTCTGTAATATCCAATGACCCCGAAGGGTTGATAATATTCGCTTCTACTCCCAGGAGTATCTTGATGGTTGGATAAAGTGGCTGAAGGCGCTGTATCTCTGCCCGCATCACCGGGAAGTTCTTTCTCTTGACACCATAGGTCAGATGGCCGGGGCCGTGATCGGCGATTCCGATGGCCGACAGTCCCTTTGTCAGGGCTACCTTTACATTGTCTTCTATGGAGCCTTTCCCATGAGAAAAGGTTGTATGGGTATGGATATCATATATCATTCGATAACGCTTCATATCACTGTCATAGTTCGCCATAAATTAATCCTCACTCTTCTCCGATAATCCTTATTTCCGGCTCCAGGCGGACACCGGCATCTGCAAACACCCGATCCTGCACCAGCTTCATCAGAGCTGTAATATCGGAGGCAGTTGCCCCCCCGGTGTTTATTATGAAGCCTGCATGAAGATCGGACACCATAGCTCCCCCCACGGAGGTCCCTTTCAATCCTGAGGTCTGGATCAAGGTCCCTGCATAATTCCCCGGCGGCCGTTTGAAAAAGCTGCCTGCGCTGGGATAGTTCTGAGGCTGTTTCTGCCGTCTCCTGGTGTTCAAGTCTTCCATCTTCAAGGCAATTTGGTCTCTATCGCCGGCAGTCAATCTCATAGTGGCAGACAGAACAATCTCGTTTCTTTCCATGAGAATACTCTTTCGATAGCCGTATTCCATCTCCTCTACAGTCAAGGAATAAATCCTGCTCCCGTCTTTTGAAAGCACCTGTACCTTCTCAACAACCCGCTTCATTTCGCCGTCATAGGCTCCCGCGTTCATAAAGGCTGCGCCACCTATGCTCCCGGGAATACCGGATGCGAATTCAAAGCCGGTCAAACTCATTCGTAAAGCTTTATCGGCCACGTCTTTCAATAACGCTCCGGCTTGCGCTTCTATCAGGTTCCCCCTCGCCTCAATGCCACTCAATGCGCTGCCGATCTTAACGATAATACCGGAATAGCCCCCGTCCCGCACCAGCAGGTTTGTGCCGTTCCCCATAATGAAGTAGGGAACCTTTTCCTTTGCAATCACCTGCATGGCGTATTGCAATTGAACGATGTCTTGCGGTACAACCAGGAGTGCGGCTTTTCCTCCTGCCTTAAAAGAAGTGTACGCCTGCATTGGGGCCTCTTTTATCAGCTGATGGGAGTCCATCTCCTCCAATAATACCCTATAAATCAAGTCCATATTCAAGCGAATTCCTCCATATTTGGATTTGGGTTTGGTGCGTTTGGTGTCAGACACAAAACGCAAATACATTCTTATAGTATAGCCTTTCTTCCAGTCATTGTAAAGGAAGCAGAGGGAAGCAGGGGGACGGTTCTTTTGCTTCCTCAGCTCTGCTTAAGGAAGCAGAGGGAACCGTCCCCCTGCTTCCCCCTTTCATAATTTGTGTGCATATTTATAATTTTTTTTGCATAATTATTAAAAAATCTATTGCAAACCTGTAAACTGGGTGTTATAATCATCCATAATCTCGTACTTAATCAGTTGCATTTGAGCCCGCCACTATAGCAACTGTACAATAATTATATTATTTAGAACTGGAGGAGACAGAAATGGAAAAGGAAAAAGTTGTTCTCGCTTATTCGGGAGGGTTAGATACTTCCGTTATTATGACCTGGTTGAAGAATCATTATGATTACGATGTAATCGCAGTTTGCTGCAATGCCGGCCAAGACGATGATTTTGCAGCCATCGAAAAAAAGGCTTATGATACAGGCGCTTTAAAAGCCTATGTCCTCGATATCAAAGAAGAGTTTATCACGGACTACATCTGGCCTACACTCAAGGCTGGGGCAATCTACGAAAGTGAATAC
The DNA here is from genome assembly GCA_041678465.1 of Anaerovoracaceae bacterium. Classification (GTDB taxonomy): domain Bacteria; phylum Bacillota; class Clostridia; order Peptostreptococcales; family Anaerovoracaceae; genus UBA1426. Next base: position 6,209 of record JBAYOC010000066.1, read on the forward strand.
CTTTTGGGAACGGCCATGGCCAGACCTTTGATGGCTAAGAAATTAGTTGAAGTAGCAGAGGCTGAAGGCGCCTACTATATTGCCCACGGATGCACGGGAAAAGGAAATGACCAGGTTCGTTTTGAAACCACGATCAAAGCCCTAAACCCTGCCATCAAGATTATTGCTCCCTGGAGAATTTGGGATCTGGAGTCCAGAGAGGATTGCATCGCTTATGCGGAGGAACACAATATATCCATTGATCAGACAAAGGAAGATATCTATAGCAGAGACCAGAACATCTGGCATATAAGCCATGAAGGCGGCAATCTGGAAAATCCCTGGAATCAACACAAAGATAACATCCTGAAGATGAGCGTAACTGCCGAGAGTGCGCCG
>JBAYOC010000067.1:0-6488 GCA_041678465.1 Anaerovoracaceae bacterium
GCGTTTGATGTCAGCGAAAAGTTGCTCGGCGAAGTTGAATCCTATATTGATGAGCACTATGTCGCAGAACACAAGTTTAGTCGGCGGCGAGAGCTACTTGATGTTGAGCGTGAAGCTCTTGAGGAAGCCGACTTTATCAGTTACAATGTGCCGGCACCTACGCAAGCCCCAACTATTAGAGCAAGCATTGACAATTTGATAGGCAACTTGGACGAGCCCTTCTCGGCGACGCTCCTGCGGCTGATTGACGCCAAAGGTAAGACGGACGTGGAAGTTTACAAGCGTGCCAACCTTGACCGAAAGCTGTTCTCCAAAATCAGAACCGGCAAAGGCTACATGCCCAGCAAGCGCACCGCCATTGCCCTGGCCGTTGCCTTGGAGTTATCCCTCCATGAAACGGACGACCTTTTGGAGAGGGCCGGCTATGCGCTGTCACACAGCCAGAAGTTTGACGTGATTGTGGAATACTTCATAGTCAGCAGAAAGTACGATATCTTCGAGATTAACGAGGTGCTGTTCAAATACGACCAACCCCTGTTGGGAGGGTGAGGATTTGTCGCCCATAGTTTTAGTACTTCTATAGGGCAAATGATCTTTGGAGATGACCGGAGCAGGGTTAATGCTTGTGCATCAGTCTTTTGATTTCTGACGGCAATGCATCTGCCAGTCTTTGACCGAGTTCCTCCGGACTAATATCAAGATTACCCCTCATACAATCGACAACCATATTAGTTGCGCCGTAACTGTTGTATTTGTTGAGAAAGACAAAGCGATCCGTTATGCCGCCTTTACCATGGACGCGAAGGCAAATGTTATAATAATACTCCTGAACATACCCTATAATTGCAAACACTAGGCCTTGTAGGTCATCTGCAACCCACCGCATTCCGAAGAGCAGGCGGTTGTCATACATGAATCGGTATATACGGCCAAGCACCACTCCCCAAGGTTCCTTTTCGGCATACTCCTCAATAATTGATTCTGTGTTACTAATGAAGATATAGATGACCAACTCATACTTGCTATCGAAATTGTTATAGAAACTCTTCCGTGAGAAACCGCAATTATCGGTAATCATTTTAACGGTGATTTTCTGAACACTCTTTTTTTGACTAAGATCTAATAAGGAAGCTGCAATTGCATCTTTAGCACTTGTCTTATACATCGCGTATACCTCCACAGACTTAACAAAATTTTCTCTGACATGATTGGGTTATTTCTATAATATTGGTTAGATTATAACATTTTATTAACAAGCCTGACAAGCTACACATTTCCGTTTATATGTGTAGTTTTATACACTATTCTTTCATTGTTAATTTACTATCAATCAAAAACAACATATATTAGAGGTGGATAATAATTAAAGTGCAGACATCACGATGTGTTGTGATAAGAGAGGAGTATATTATGTGGTACATGAATGACGAACGTAAAATGCTTAAGGAAATGGTGAAAGAATTCACGCAGAATGAAGTCAAGCCTTTCATTCCTAGAATGGAGAATGACGAGTATCCGAAAGACATTCTCAAGAAGATGGTAGAAATTGGGCTGCTTGGTCTGATTCATGAAGAAAAGTACGGGGGAAGTGGGGTTGACTGGATCAGCTTTGGACTGGTGATTGAAGAGATTGCCAAAGAGAGTAATACCCTGGCTCTCCTGACATCGCTGGCTACAGACGTCACCGTGGCAATGATTAAAGACCTTTGCACTCCGGAACAAGTGGACAAATTTGTTAAGCCGGCTATCAAAGGGGACATTCTGCTGGCATGCTGGGCGACAGAACCATGCGGTATCTTTAATCTTGCAGAGTATGAGACAACAGCGGTTCGGGACGGCGATGACTGGATCATCAATGGCGGAAAGATCTTTGCTACCAACGGAAGCGTTGCAGATTATGGTTTTGCACTTTGTAAGACAGGGGAATTTAATCCAGAAACAATGGAAGGTCTGACATTCTTCATGATTCCAACAGCTGCCGATGGTTTTTCATCCGGTCATGCTGAACATAAGCTCGGATGGAAGGGCACTGACACCAATCAGGTTTACTTCGATAGTATTCGTCTTTCTGATGCATATCGTATCGGTCCTGTTGATAAAGCGGCTCCTGTCTTGATTCACGAAACAATTGCAGGGTATACGCTCTACGGTGCTTTCACACTTGGCTCTGCTGAAGGTGTCTACGAGAAGACAAGAAAGTATCTTGCAGAGCGTATCCAGAACGGAAAGTCTCTGTGGGAAACCCATCAGGTAATCCGTAACGATATGGCTAAGTTATGGGCGATGATCGAAAATTTCAAGGGTGCCGTATACACTGCACTGGACTGTCAGAACAAGGGTGAAGATGTAACAACTAAGGCAATTGCATTAAAGCTTCAGGGTATGGAACTTATGAACGAGGTATCAAAGGAATGCATCCTACTCCATGGCGGTACAGGAACCGTACTTGAGACAGATATCGAGCGTTACTACCGCGATTCTATCATGACAGGTATTGGATGCGGAAGTAACAAGACGCTGGTTGACTTCCTGTCTAACTTTATCTAAAGCTACTGCGTAATGAACAAAAACAGGGGAAATGAAATGTCATTAAAAATTGGAGTATGCATTAAGTCTGTGCCTAATCCGGAGCATTATGATCGGATTGAAATTGATCCGGAGACGAAGACTATAGTTCGTAAGAATATGCCATGTGTTATCAACAGTGCTGATAAGCATGCGATAGAGCTGGCAATGCAGTTGAAGGAAGCAACAGGTGCGGAGGTGTCTATCTTTACGATGGCACCACCGCAGGGAAAAGAGCAGCTTGTGAGTGCGCTGGCCTATGGCGCTGATGCGGCGTATCTGCTGAGCGATCGTAAGGTAGGCGGAGCTGATACCCTTGCAACATCTTATTCACTTTGCACAATGATTAAAAAGGTGGGACAGTTCGACCTGATTATTGCGGGAAATGAAAGCGAAGATGGTGCAACAGCTCATGTTCCGTCTCAGCTGGGTGAATGGATGGGAATGACACATATGGCAGATGTCATCCATGCAGAACTAATATCTGAAGATACCATTAACGTATCGAAAGAATTTGAGAATGGTTATGGAAATTATAATATCAAGCTTCCATGTGTCCTGGCTGTTAAGAAGAACATTAATGAGGTTAGATATCCTACTGTTATGAATATGCTTGTTGCGAATAAAAAGCCCTTGACGGTATTCTCTGCAGAGGACCTCCCGGAGCTTGATGAGAACTTCATTGGACTTGAGGGATCTCCGACAAAGGCCGGCGAGTTGATTACTCCGGAATACTCGCGTGATAGCAAGTCGATTGAAGGTAGTAGCGAGGAGATCGCCGAGGCGATTCTTGAACTCGTGATGAAGGGCTGATTAGTAAGGAGTAGCATGATGAAAGATAACAGAGAAATATGGATTTTTGCAGAATTTAAAGACGGCAGAATTACAAAGGGTTTTGAAGAGCTGCTTTGTAAGAGTAGAAATCTATTCGAGAGAGGAGCTACTGTTGTTAGTGCAGTCGTTTTGGGTAATTCTACAGAGGATCAGATCGCCCAAGTCAAAGAGTATGGCGTGGACAAGATCTATGCAGTAGAACATACAAAGCTGATCGATTATAACTGCGATTATTACAAAGTTGCCATGGAACATCTGATCAGAAAGCATAACCCGGATATCATGCTGTTTGGAGCTACGGTAATTGGTGCAGAGCTTGCACCATCTGTTGCTGCAAGACTGAGAACCGGTTTGGCTGCACACTGTGTAGACATTACAGCGGAAGAGGAGGAGGTTTCTTTCTGGGTTCCTGCTTTTGGCGGAAATGTCATAGGGGAAATACTTATTCCGGATCATACCCCACAGATGGCATCCGTAAAACCGGGCATACTTGGAGTGTCCGAGTATGTAAAGAGCGAATGCATAGAAATTTTCAAAGAAGAAGTGCCGGAACTAGACCATACGGAATCAGCAGTAGAACTCATAGGGTTCACCCCAAAGGACAACTCCGGTGTCAGCTTGGAGGATGCTAAAATCGTTGTCTGCGCAGGAAGAGGGGTTACCTCGGAGGAGACTTGGAAGAAGCTGAATGAATTTGCAACGGAAATTCATGCAAGTGTAGGATATACCCGAAGCCTCATCGACAGAGGATTCGTGGAAGATGAAACGAACATGATTGGAACAAGTGGCAAGTCAATCACGCCGGATGTGTACATAGGCATCGGTATATCGGGAGCAACCCACCATGTGTGTGGTATGAACAAGAGCAAGACGATTATCAGCATCAATAAAGATTCGAAAGCAAAGCTCTTCGGTATATCGGATTATAAAGTTGTAGCACAAAGCGAAGATATTTTGACAGCGCTTTTAGAAAAAATACAATAATCCATCTTTCACAAAAATAAATTTATAAATCAAAGCATGCTATGTTTGACGGTAAACATGGTATGCTTTGTTGCCCATTGGAGAAAAACATTAACATCGCAGCATTTGCTACTCATTGTATTAGTGGTAAAATAAAGTAAATGCTTCAGAGCTTTTGGAGCGGGCCGGGATTTGTCGCTTTCCAAGCGACCGCCCGCGCCAACAAAATTGTTATCCTTAAGTCACAATAAAACTTAAGGAGGACATGGAAATGAAAAAAGGATTAACGGAATTAGTATTTGTACTGGACAAGAGCGGCTCGATGGGTGGACTGGAAACCGATACTATAGGTGGCTACAATACCATGCTTAAAAAGCAGCAGGCAGTCGATGGGGAATGCCATATCACAACGGTGCTCTTTGATAACGACTACGAACTGCTCCACGACCGCATAGATATCAAGGCGGTCAGCCCGATCACCGAAAAGGAGTATCAAGTCGGCGGATCAACTGCGCTTCTTGACGCAATAGGCAGGACCATACATAAAATCGGCAATGCCCAGCGGCACACCGCCGACGATTACCGCGCGGATAAGGTCATGTTCGTCATCATCACCGACGGCGAAGAAAACAGCAGCCGCGAGTACAGTCCAGACAAAGTCAAGGCGCAGATCGAGCGGCAGAAGGAAAAATACGGTTGGGAATTTATCTTCCTTGGCGCGAATATCGATGCTGTGCAGACAGCTTCGCACTTCGGCATCGCACCGGACCGGGCTCAGAATTATCACGCTGACAGCGAGGGCGTGGAGCTCAACTTCCGCGTGATGAGCGAGGCGGTTGCCACCTTCCGAAAATGTGACGCCATGCCGGAAGGCTGGAATGACGAGATACAGAAGGACTATAAAGGCAGAGGGGGTCGAAAATAATGTTGGGTGCTATAATCGGCGATATCGTAGGCTCCGTCTACGAGTGGAATAATATCAAGACAAAAGACTTTCCTCTATTTAGAGACGACTGCTTTTTCACGGACGATACCGTGATGACTGTTGCCACTGCTGACGCTCTAATGAACGGCGGCGAAAAGGACAATTTCATCGATGCCTATAAGAAATGGGGACGGATGTATCCCAACGCAGGTTACGGCGGTAGATTTGGCAGTTGGTTGGACTCGGATGAACGTGAGCCCTATAACAGTTGGGGCAACGGATCGGCCATGCGTGTGTCACCCTGTGCATGGGTCATGAACTGCGGTTTCTATGCCAGAACCGGCTGCTGGCCGTCAAATGGCTGGGATACGGTAATGCGCTCTGCCGAGGTAACACACAATCATCCCGAAGGAATTAAAGGCGCACAAGCCACGGCTGCAGCAATATTCTTGTGTCGGTTCTATGCTGAAGGTCACGCTTTCGACTACAGTGAGCCGTGGACGATTGACGAATTGAAAGTGGAAATAAGAAAACTGATAGAGGACAATTTTGGCTACGACCTCTCCCAAACCCTCGATGAAATACGCCCAACCTACCACTTTAACGAAAGCTGCCAGGATACCGTCCCACAGGCGATCACGGCCTTCCTTGAAAGCACGGGTTTCGAGGACGCAATCCGTAACGCTATCTCCTTGGGCGGAGATAGCGACACACTAGCTGCCATAACCGGCAGCATTGCCGAAGCCGCATATGGTATTCCGGAAGGGATTAAGGACAAAGCATTGTCGTATCTTGACCAGCCGATTCGTGATACTTACCATCGTTGGTGCAAGTTTACGCAGGAGGGCTAACGCACAAACCGGACATCAACCTGATAATTCCGAGCCATGTTGTACGTGGTATTGATGCTAAGGGTAAAAAAGTGAAAAGCACACAAAACTGTGCACAGATTGTCGGATGAATAGATGTGCCCTCTGATAGTATTGACGATGAAAGGAGGTTGTTTGATGGATTCTTTAAGTAGTATGAACAATGCAATGGCATACATTGAAGAGCACTTAGCTGAGGATATGGATTATAGTAAAATCTCTAAAGTTGCTTACTGTTCAGAGTATCATTTTAGGCGGATGTTCTCTTTTTTGTCAGGTATAAGCCTATCAGAATATATTCGGAGAAGAAGGCTGACGCTGGCAGCACTTGA
>JBAYOC010000068.1:0-6479 GCA_041678465.1 Anaerovoracaceae bacterium
ACCTTTCAACACAGCGGCGGAAGCCAGGCCATCATGGTCATGGCAGCCCTTGCCAGAGCATATCATGAAGCCAAGGGGGAGGGCGAGCAGCGCAATGAAGTAATCACAACCATTTTTAGCCACCCTTCGGATGCAGCCGCTCCGGCGGTAGTGGGCTACAATATTATATATCTCCAGCCCGATGAGGACGGTTATCCGGATTTCGAGGCTTTAAAGGCCGTTGTCGGCCCCAAAACCGCTGCTTTTATCGTAGCCAACCCGGAGGACACGGGAATCTATAACACGAGAGTGCAAGAATTCACCGACCTGGTTCACCAACACGGTGGTCTCTGCGGTTACGACCAGGCCAATGCCAACGGTCTTTTAGGCGTGACACGGGCAAAGGAAGCGGGCTTCGATATGTCCTTCTTTAATCTTCACAAGACTTTTTCAACCCCTCACGGCTGTGGCGGTCCTGCGGTTGGAGCCACCGGTGTTGTGGAAAAACTGGTACCCTACTTACCGGCGCCCTTGATCGACTTCGACGGCAAAGTCTACTTCCTCAATTACGATTTTGCCGATCCGGAACACAGCCTCGGAAAAGTACGGCTTTTCAATGGCGTTGCCCCTGTGGTCCTGAAAGCCTATGCCTGGATTCGCTCTCTGGGCGCCGAAGGGCTCTATGAGGTGGCTAAAGTGGCCGTCATGAACAACAACTACCTGTTCCAAAAGCTTATGGCGCTGGATTATGTGGATGCACCCTACACCAAAGGCAAGCAGCGGGTAGAGCAGGTTCGGTATACCCTGGCTAAGCTCTACGAAGATACGGGAATTACCAGCGGCGACATTCAAAGGCGGATGATGGATTTTGGCATGCACTACTGGACCAGCCACCACCCCTATTATGTCCCGGAACCCATGACCCTCGAGCCCACAGAAACCCCATCCAAGGAGGATCTGGACGAATACATCGAAACGCTGAAACACGTATTCAATGAAGCCTACACCAATCCGGAGATTATCAAGACAGCGCCTCACAACAGCGTCTGTCACCAAATCGACGAATCTGATATGGACGACCCGGAAAAGTGGGCAGTTTCCTGGCGGGTCTACCTACGCAAAACCCAATAAATGGCAGGTGGCATGGCGCCATCAAAGCGTCCCCATACTATCAACAAAAAGGTGTCCTCCCGAAAAATCGGGTTGGACACCTTTTTTGTGGTTACATGAGGATGGCAGGCAAAAGCGCCTCCGTGCCACCCATTCCCCTTAAATAGCTCTGATCGTATCCAACAGCAGCTGGGCACCCCGAACAAGGTCCTCTTCATCTGTGTCCTCAAAAGGCACGTGACTTCTGCCGCCTTTGCTGGGCACGAAAATCATCCCTGCGGGAGCGTATGGTGCAACCATACAGGTATCGTGGACAGCCCCGCTGTTCATGATTTCATAGCTGAAACCTGCTCGAGAGGCCAGTTCTGCGATGAGTGCTTTTAAGCTTTCGTCCATTTTAATCGGTGCGGAATGCGCTACCTCTCGAATCTCGCAGCCTACGTTGCGTTGTCCCGCAATCCCTCGGATCGTTTCTTTTATCTTCTCCATGGCGAGGCGAATCCTGTCCGCGTCCTTATCTCTCACTTCTAAAGCAAATACCACTTTCTCCGGGATCACGTTGGAGCAGTTGGGCGAAACGTTGATCTTCCCTACTGTAGCAACCGTTGTGCCTTCAGCATCCTCATTTGCAATTCCCTCTGCTTCTGCAATACTAAGAGCCGCCGCCACCAGTGCATCCTGCCGGTCTTCCATGGGTGTGGCTCCAGCATGGTTCCCTACACCCTGAAGGGTGAATTCCACAACCCACATGCCATAGACCACATCCACGACACCAATGGATAAGCCTTTCCGCTCCAACACAGGCCCCTGCTCAATGTGGATCTCCAGCATGGCCTGTACTTGATCGAAGTCCCAGACCACTTCCTCCCTTTGGTATTGGGGGAACCCGCCTTGCTGTAGCATTTGTCGAAGGGATGTGCCCTGATCATTTTGCAGGCTATCCAGTTCTTCTTCGCCGTAAATGCCTGCGGCAAATTTACTGCCTGTCATGGTGGATCCAAAGTTGGAGCCTTCCTCTTCCGCGAAAATTACCAATTCAATAGACGGGTGCTCACTGGACACATCGTCTATTTCGCTATTGCCCTGCAGGCCACTCTCTTGTAAGGTACGCATGGCCTCCAGCCCGGCAATCACACCGTAGACTCCGTCGAGCCATCCGCCGTTCCTCACCGTATCAATATGCGACCCAATCCGTATTTTCCTGGGCGCATTTTGTCTCCCATCGGAAGCTTCGGCCTCATCAATATCTTGTAACTCGACAATGTCTCCCTTATATTGCCGAGAAGCATTACCGGGGTAGATAAACAGATTGCCTATAGCATCTGCCCGAACGACAAAACCGGCAGTTTCAGCAACCTGGGTGATGTAGGCCCTTGCTTGCCCATCTTTTTCTCCGTAGGAAAAACGGCTCACACCGGCACCGGGGGTATCGGTAATGGTCCGCAATTGATACAGATCCGCCAGCATCCTCTCCCCATTTATCTTCATCTCATCCACCGTATGCATATCCGTAAGGCTTGCCGGCAATGAACCTGCCCTGACCCTTTGTGCCAATATACTTACCTGCATCGACGATTTTATTGCCGCGTAGGAACACGGTTTCCGACCTTCCTTTCTGAGCGAAGCCTTCAAATGGACAGTAATCTACACCTTCCAGATTATTTGCAACGCTGATGGTTCCTTCATAATTAGGGTTGAAGATGACCAGGTCTGCATCGTATCCGATTTCTATTTGTCCCTTTTTCTCAAGTCCGTTGATCTTGGCGGGCATGGTCGCGAAGAGATCCACCAGGCGGCTCCTGGAAATCCGGCCCTCGCAAACGCCATAGGTCCACAGGATATTCAGCCGGTTTTGAAGGCTGGGAGCTCCATTTGGAATATCCGCAAAGGATTTGCCTTCGCCTGCGCCCATGTGTTTCTGCTTTTCGTAATCAAAGCCGCAGTGATCGGAGCTGATGGCGTTAATCCATTTGCGGTCAACTGCCTGCCACAGAACATCTCGATGTTCTTTCGTCCGAAGCGCCGGAGAGCAGACGTATTTCGCCCCTTCAAAGCCGGGCTTGGCCAAATCTTCCGTATCCAAGACCAGGTAATGGGAACAGGTCTCCCCGTAAACCGCCTGCCCTCTGCCAAAGGCTTGCTTGATCTCTTCGAGAGCTTCCTTGGCCGAAACGTGGACCACATAGAGGGGTGCTTCTGCCAGCTCTGCTAAATAAATGGCTCTACGGGTGGCTTCCGCTTCCACTACCGGCGGTCTGGAAACTGCATGATAATAGGGGGCGGTATTGCCTTCGGCAATGAGTTTTTTAGACAACACATCGATCATCTCTGCATTTTCCGCGTGCACCATTACCGTGATGCCGGCTTCTTTCCCTTTAAATAGGGCTTTCAAAATGGCATCATCATCCGCATGGAAAAACATTCCTTTGTAGGCCATGAAAAGTTTCATGGTAGGATAGCCTGCATCGGCTAGTTTGGGAATTTCCTCGATGACCTCGGGCCGCGGGTCTGTCATGACGCTATGGAATGCATAGTCCACCATGGCGATCCCGTCTGCATCCGTCTTCCGATAGTCGTCAATGGATTCCACCAATCCCTTGCCCTGAACCTGGTTCACAAACTCGATGAGGGTAGTAGTACCGCCCACAGCTGCTGCGTTGGAGGTCTCGAACCCCCGGACTTTACTTCCCTTATAGGTAAAGGAGAAATGAACATGCTGGTCAACGCCACCGGGCAAAATATATTTCCCCGAAGCATCCACCACTTCATCTGCCTGCATTTTCAACTCTTCACCAATGGCTTTAATGGACTGGCCCTCCACATAGATGTCGCCAATAAACTCACTGTCCGCAGTAACGATGGTTCCGTTCTTGATCAACACTGACATGTCTTTTCCTCCTTTTATTGTTTCTCCGAAATGTTATTATAAAAGAATTCTTACTATTATTTATTCTATTGCAATTCGGGATTTTTGTACAGGCCACCGGAGGAATTTCCCCCACAGCTAACTCATTTAATATAGTGAGCAAAAAATGCAGTTGTACGCACTTTGCGGCCAAATTTGGGCGCCAAGTGAGCAAAAAATGCAGTTGTACGGCGAAAAAGAAGGGAATATGCCCATGAATCAACGTACGAATTGAAATTTTGCACATATTTGAGCTCTGTATCGACCAAATCTACGTACAAGTTGAATTTTTGCTCATCGCACCCTCGTAATTTCTAATTTACATTGATCTTAAGGCCGATCCTCTTTTGTGAGAATTTTTCAAATATTATTCTGGAATTTGTACATACTAACAGAAACCAAAACAGGAGGTCAGATTTTATGGATAATACAAATTATAACCACAGCATTAAATGCTCGGTAACCCAATGCACTAATCACGCCAAGGGCGATGATTACTGCGCTCTGAGCCAAATTAAAGTAGGAACACATGAAAAAGATCCTAAAGATGTTAAATGTACGGACTGTCAATCATTTGAGACCAGATAGCTGGTGTAGTCCTATCAACAAAGGCTAGGTCAATAGGTCTATAATTGGCCAATATGGTGCGCCGCGCCGAAATGGCGCCATTTATTAGTGTCAGACATTTCCACTGATGTTTGATACTTTTTCCGATTGGTGTGACAGGGAGACAGGAGCCCTGTCACATCTTTTATGCACGTGAGAATTAAAAGCCTAGATAAAACATATAAAATGCGATGAGCAGGACGCTCCCACCCATTACATATTTCAACACCTTGCTTAAGGGACCGTATTTGCCGCTGGATGTCACTTTATTTACAAAACCAACCGAAGTGCCTGCAATTAAAACCAGCACGCTATGTCCTAATGAATAAAACAGCAGGAGCAGCACGCCCCAGGCAACGTTTCCGCTTCGGGCGACAATGCCCAGCAAAACAACTAGAACCGGAGTTGCACAGGGGGAAGAGAAAACCCCTCCCAAAATACCTGTCGCCAACGCTCCCACATATCCTGTTCTTGAATTCTTATTTGTAAGGTAGGTAGATGGAATGAAGTTATAGATTTCGAAGATTTGGAGCGCCATCAGTACCATTAAAATACCAAGGGCGATATACCACCAACTGCCCGAGCCCCCTATGAGCTTGCCCAGCAAGGAAGCGGCAGTTCCCAAAGCGGTAAAGGTGATTGCCATTCCCAGAGCAAAGGTGAGGGACAACCGGAAAGAGCGCCTCGGATCATTATGACCGGCGCCTCCGACATAGCCGATTACCAGGGGTACGGTGGATAGGGCGCAGGGCGTAAAGGCGGTCAGCACCCCTGCCAGCAAAGCCAATAGCGGTGCAATCCAAAAGCTCCCTTGTATGAGCTCTGATAATAGCTGAAGCCACTGATCAATCATTCTTCCATCCCCATTTCAACTAGAATCGCGCGGATTTTGTCCTCGGTCATTATCCCTTCTTGGGCTGTAAAAACGTGTTCTTCCGTGTCTTTGGTGCTGTATAGGATCATTTGAGTCGTTTCCGGATCCGGCGGCAGGTATGGGTTTCCGTCCTTGTCAAAAAACATTAAAGTGGGAATTACGCTGATGGGATAGCCTTCCGCTAACTCAGGGGATTCCCAGACATCCATATATTTAATGATGGCTTTCCCTTGCAAATCTTTATTCAGCTTCTCAATGGTCGGAGCCATCTCACGGCAAGGCGGACAGGACTCCGACCCAAAATCCAGTATAATAGGAATCCCGTAGGATTTTAACTGCTCAAGGTCCAGAGGCTCTGTCGCTTTCAGGGCGAAGTCCGGATTTCCGTTGGCCTGGTCATCTCCGTCGGAGTTTCTTTGCAAGTCCTTTATGAACCAAATACCCACAATAACTAGCACAATTAAAAGGGGGACAAGGATCTTAGCCACGGCTTTATTCTTATTCACTTCCTGGTATTCATTCTCCATTGAAACATCCTTCCTGCTGACACACCCTACAATGATTTCTTTTCTTATACCCAATTGTAAAGGAGGTTAGACACCAAAGACAACCGTAAATGCGAGCCTGTGTGACTAAGTCACATAGAAAGAATTCATTTATGCTAAAATTGGGTAACTATAGTATATGCAGATAGAAGAATCAGGAGGTTGGTATGAAGCGAGTTTTACTCAGTACTTTGGCAGGAGCCCTCATTGGCTACTTGTATTACAGGTTTATCGGCTGCTATTCCGGGACCTGCTCCATTACATCCAACCCCTTAAATTCGACATTTTACTTTGCAATCATGGGACTGCTGTTTGGTTTTGTCATTAAAAAGGAAGCGAGGAAAGCAGAATGAAACGCCCCTGGTACAAGTATCTCTCACCTTGAATGATTATGCCTTATCATCAATTGTCACGAGGAGGAAACGAACTTGAAAAATGTGATTTTATTTTCTACAAAGAC
>JBAYOC010000069.1:0-6446 GCA_041678465.1 Anaerovoracaceae bacterium
CTTCGATAATAACGGCGGGCATTAGGCTCTTGTTCAATACCGCAAGATGTGGGCAGTCGATGATGCCCCTGTCCTTCAGGCCGGTTTCCTCAACTAATTCCTCCTGAATATAAGCAGCCAACTCCTTGCTGGTGATTCCATAGCTTTCAATTCCCACCTTATCATAATAAAGCACCTCGGTACCGTTGGATGTCGAATTGTGGGCAGAGTTGTTATGTACACTGATCAGCAGGTCCGCATTCATGGCGTTGGCTGCCTCAGGCCGGGAGTAGAGAGACATGGTGATATCACTGTCCCGAAGCAGGACTACATTGGCTCCCGCCCGGCTGAGCAGCTCATGCAGGCGCAGACCAATAGCAAGATTCAAATCTCTCTCGACGATAACCTCTTTGCCGTTTATTTTACCCACAGCACCGGGCTCTTTGCCACCGTGTCCTACATCGATGGCGATAAGCTTCCCTGTAGCTCTCCAGTCTAGTTCCGGTAGGATTCCCCGAAGGTCCTCATCTATACCATCGGAGTCATCAGGTTTTTCAAACACATCGCCCCCCCTGTCTCCGCCGGAGTTCTCCGTTCCGGGCTTTTCGAAATCGATGAATACCGCGGATCTATCCTCAGATAGGCTCACCTTCCCAGCTACTTTTTCATTGAGATCAACAACAATACGCACGGTGTCATCATCAAATTGTGAAAAGCGAACGCCGCTGAATACTTCGTTGTCTGCTGCAATTGCTCCCACTCTATCGCGAAATTCCGCATTATCAATATCGATTCCATACCTCTCGGGGCCATCAAAAGCAAAGGTTCGGGCGCTCTTAATAGCTTCGGACCCTCGGGCAATGATTCGGTAACTGTCATCGGTCTCTTCATAATCGATCGTATGGATTTCCGCAGGTCCGTCACCTCCCGGAGAGTCTATGATAACGGTGCGAGTGTCATTGTCCCAATCCACCGTACAGTTGAGATTCTCCAAGACGAATCGCAAAGGTATCATGGTCCTGCTGTTTATAATCCTCGGCGGGACGTCCATCTCTTTGGTGATCCCGTTCACAAAAGCAGTAGTCCTGTCGATTGTGACCTGTACCCGATGACTGCCTAATATAGCTGTGGCCATATCCGCTTCTTGTTCCCAGGAAACCTCGGCACCCATGGATTCTAAAAGGGCGCGATATGGCACTAGCGTTCTTTCGTTTTCAATAATGGGCGCTACATCGGTTTCGATGATCTGCCCATCCAGTTCCAGACGAATCGCATCCCCGGCAAAAGCCATCCCTCCGGCCAGAACCAGGATGATGGCTACCAGGATTCCTATTCTTATCGTTGCTCTCATTGGATCTTCCCCTTTTGCTACTGCGCGTCCCGGCTGTTATTGCCAAGGTTCTAGTCGATTTCTGTCGAATTAATTGTATTATAATATGAAAATGCAAGGAAGGGGAGAGCTTCCGTCAATGTAATAGAAATGTAAAGATTAAAATTTTACACGGCTTGATTTTTGTACGACCTTCGTTTATAATAAGGCACAGTTGCTTGGGCGATTAACTCAGCTGGTAGAGTGCCACCTCGACAAGGTGGAAGTCGTTGGTTCGAGTCCAATATTGCCCACCAGAACAAAAAACAACGCTAAATGCGTTGTTTTTTAGTGAAAATTTATAATTACGCGGACATATCCATCTTGATTGTGCCAATTCTTTCAGTCCAAGAGCATTGAAATATCCATAATCATCGGACATGTTATTCACCTAGACCTTCCTTTCCATTATGGGCAAGATGCACAACGCAACCCATCATAGAAAATATCTCACTCAATTCATTGAATTGCCCCTTCTTCAATCACCTAGCTATAGACTCCCATTGTCTGATTATAATATGTTTAAGTTCTAATTTTGTCGAATCTTGTCATGACTCTTATAATCTTGTCTAAATACCCTCCTATTTAGAATGGCGGTTTGAAATCAGATATGACCAATATATGACCAAAAATGAAAGCAAAGCAAGGAATCCGAAAAACATAAAACCCTGCAACAGTGTAATTGCAAGGTTCTTCGTTGGTATACCCGACAGGAGTCGAACCTGCGGCCTTCAGAGTCGGAGTCTGACGCTCTATCCAGCTGAGCTACGGGTACATATTTGGGCATTCGTGGTGCCCAGCGAAATAAATGATATAGGAATTCTAATCATTTGTCAATGAAAATCAGATAGCTTAGCACCTGCACAAGGAGGCCATAGCCTTCAACAAGCACATCCCCTTCGCGTTAAATATGCTATACTATAATGGCAAGTATAAAAATCCGTCGGAAAGGACAATTCAATGAGTAAGCATGAGACTTATATGGATATTTACGAGGCAATGAAAGGCCGCCACTCAGTGCGAAGATACAGTGATCGTATGATTGAGGCGGAAGTCCTCGATGAACTACAAGCTGAGATAGAAATTTGCAATGACAAAAGTGGCCTAAATATTCAGCTCATAACTGACGAGCCCGTGGCTTTTGGTGGCTTCATGGCCCACTATGGCAAATTTTCCGGTGTAAAGAATTATTTTGCCCTTGTGGGAAAAAAAGGGCCTAATCTGAACGAAAAGATAGGTTATTATGGCGAGCGCATCGTGCTGAAAGCGACTATGCTGGGTCTTCACACCTGCTGGGTGGCACTAACGTTTAGCAAGAGAAAGAACAAAAGCATAGTCCGTAGCGGCGAAAAGTTGGTCTGCGTGATTTCTTTCGGTCATGGCGAGACCCACGGTGTCCCACACAAAAATAAGCCCATGGAATTGCTCTGTAATGTGAGTGGAGATATGCCGGCATGGTTCCGCTCCGGTATGGAGGCAGCTATGCTCGCTCCAACTGCGGTAAATCAACAGAAATTTTTATTTACCCTTTCCGGCAACACGGTCAAAGCCGAAGCAACCGGTGGCTTTTATTCCAGGGTTGACCTCGGCATTGTAAAGTATCACTTTGAAGTAGGTGCTGGTTTGGAGAACTTCCGATGGGTATGAATAGAGCGTCTCACTTGATTGATCCACATAGGTTATCCAACAATCGCAAAAGTTGCTAAGACAGTATTCGTGAGTAAGCCATTGCTTTTCAGGTGGCATTCCCCTGACATGGTTATAAGCTTTCTGCCTAAAGATGTTACCTTCGCGGTCACCCGGATAGAATCATTCATCGGAATCGCCTTTAAGTAGTTTAACGATATATTTATAGACACTGTAGCCTTTTCAGCACCAAGATAAGCGGCAAAGATGCCCAGAGCCTCATCAAAAGCAGCTGCTATGAATCCGGCATGCATGGTATCATGCTCATTCAACTGGCACTCCAGCACAGGGAATTCTATCGTGATGGTCTGCTCCTCGCAGTTACAATCTACCAGGCTAGGATCCATCAACTTGCTTACTCGACTGGTGTTCTTAAAGGTAGAAACAAGTGCCTCGATATCCTTTGCAAAGCTTTCATGCCCTAATAATTCTGTCAATCTGCTCATTCTAATTTTCTCCTTTTCTAAGATGCAATATTATTGTTGACGCTTTCAGTTTAACATGTAAAATAGTAATTTCCAATGCAACAATGTGGTTGTTTGTCCTTGTACTCTGCATGGGTATAGTAATGTCGTATGATGCATCAAAGGCCGAACAGAATCGGGAGGAGGGAAAATCATGAAATACACATACGTCGTTAATGCCGGCCGGCTGTTGCTGGTTCTAGCTCTTATAACCGCTATCCTCCTAATGTTGACCGCCTGCGCTGGGACGGATCCCGAAAGTCTAGCGCCGGATGATACAGCTGTGGAAGACTGGGTGGAAGATTGGATTTCTTCAAAGGAAAAAGCATTCCTTCCTGCCGGTGTCGACGGACGGCGAAGTTACAGCTTTGATTCTAAGTCCATCTCTACTTGGATCAATGAAGAAGGGGATGAAATCCTGGATGTCCTGGTTGGGATCGATTACGAGGATAACCCGGGAGTGGCCGCCAGAGACGAGCAGCAGTGGCACATCGATTTGACAAATAACCGTTACAAAATCTCCGACAGTTTCTCCTATGACAAAGACGGTCGAGGCTGCGAAACGTGAATACTCGACTATAAGGATGTATCGTGGATATATCCGACAGAAGAGGAAAACAACTATTCAATCGTAGTGAACGCGGTTCAGGAGTATCAAAACACACTCGTGCAATAAAGGCGGCCTGCCAGAGCAGTCACCTACTCTATGGTGATGCCGGCAAGCAGTTCCTCTTCCATTTCACGTCGATGAGAGGGGGTGTTGATTCCCGGTAACCCTCCGGTGTGGAGGAAGATTATTTTTTCGCCCTGCTTAATTTCCCCGGACGCCACCATGTCCCGAATGGCAACATAAGCCTTTCCTGTATAGCAAGGATCTAATAGAATGGCTTCCTTTCGGGCGATTTCATAAACCGCTTCCCGTACTTCTTTAACCGGATTATTGTATCCGCCCCGTGTAAACTCAGTGCGAATATCAAAGTCCACGTAGTCCACAGAAAAGTCCAAACCCCAGGAGACCTTGCACCGGTTGAAATAATCAAGGGCATAGGATTTGACATCCTCAAAAAAAGGTCCGATGAGAATGCCGGTCAGCTTGACGGACGACTTATAAAGCCCGCAGAAAAGACCCATATAGGTGCCCATACTGCCCACTGCGACTATGACGTGGCCGTCCTTAGTCTGTTCCTGAAGCTCCTTAGCACAGTCATAATAGCCCAGAGCACCAAGTTCATTCGAACCACCCATGGGGATAAAATAAGGTACTTCTCCGTCCTCTTCATATTTTTTCATCACAGCATCCACCAGATCCATGAGTGGCGTTCCGTCGTCTTTATGAAGTACCAGATTTGCACCCATGATTCGATCCAAGAGGATATTAGCAGAAACTTCACCGGGGTATTCATCTATAGCCACGATGGTGCATCTCATGCCATACTTGGCAGCGACGGCTGCGGTGAGCCTGCCATGATTGGTCTGCGCCCCTCCAACAGTGATTAATGCTGTGGCTCCTTTTTTCTTGGCATCATAGAGGAAGTACTCCAGCTTCCGTAGCTTGTTTCCTCCTCCGCCCAAATTGGTCAAATCGTCCCGCTTTATGTAAAAGGGAATGCCAAGCTCTTTTGAAAGTGTCGGAAGGTATTCCAACGGGGTTGGGAGATGGAGAAAGCTCTCCTTTTTATAGTTCTTCATATAACTTCCTTTCCTACTCCAGAATTCCTCTTATAAAAGTATTATATATATAATATAAGGTTTGTACAAATGCTTCGGCAAAATTGATATACCTCGCCGCTAAAGTCTCTGTGTTTCTTCTGAAAAGTTCTCCTTTTTATAAAAGAATATGTTTTGGTTTTTATCGCAGACAGCCAAAAAAACATCCTCGGCAGAAGAGATCTTGTGCTGCTTCAATTGTATTGAAAGCCAATTTAGATCAAAACCCATGTGTTTCAGGTTTTTTTCCATAATTCGTCCGTCCATAATTATCTCGGCGAAAAGGGGTTCCTGCTCAGGTTTTAGTTGGAAGTCCTCCGGCGTTGTTGGACGGCGCGAACTGTTGGGCAGAATGCTCAGTTTGCCGTCACACTCGAATATTGCAGTCTGAATGCTGCTGAGGTCAAAGTATCCTTGCTCCCGACACATCATCAAAAATTCATTGAGGTCCAACTTCGCTTTCTTCATGTTCTTCTGATCCAGTTTTCCGTTGTTCATAATGATACTGGATGTTCCATTAAGGTATTTGCGTATTCTTGGAAACTTTCTGGCAACTATGCTTAACAGAACTGTAATCGTTCCGTAGATGGACATGGCCACGAGGGGCTTCCAAGGCTCCTCCAAATTTGTAGCAAACTCTGCGGCAATGGATCCTATGGTAATCCCGGTAATGTAGTCAAAAAAGTCAAGCTGGGAAACCTGCTTGTGCCCCATTAGCTTAGCAATTAAAAAAAGTGATACAAATGAAAAGAGACAAATCAAACACAACAATAAAAATTCCATGGTTCACCATCCCTAGTTTTCATATTAGTTTTGGCCTTCCCATGGAAAATATTCTTAGTACCGTCAGCTTGTAATATATTGTGACCTTACATCCCCCGGAGCCTCTCAATGCGCTCCTCGATGGGTGGATGTGTGGAAAAGAGCCGCGACACTTTTTTTGCCAATGGCTGGCTGATGCAAAGGGCATGAACAGACTGATTAGTAAAAGCAGTCTGATGCTCCTCAAGGTAATGCCGGTTGTGTTTTTCGATTTTTTCAAGGGCAGAAGCAAGACCAAGAGGATAGCCGATAATAGACGATCCGGAAGCGTCGGCCAAATATTCCCGCTGTTTCGAAACAGCACTTTGCATAGCCTTTGCAATCAAAGGTCCGATGATGATAGCAATGATGGATAAAGCCATGATTACCAGGAAGACAATGGCGTTACCTCCCCCTCCCCGAGAGTTCCCCGAACCGGA
>JBAYOC010000070.1:0-6412 GCA_041678465.1 Anaerovoracaceae bacterium
AAAAGAATATGGAGGTTCTATGGAGAGCTACACAGCATTAAGAAGGTCCTCGTCTAAGAAGGATCTATCCAAATTCACCATCGTCATTGGCATCTTGATCATTGCATACGCATTGTTCACAATGGATATTTTTATGGTTTTCATCGGAGCAGTCGTAATTTATGTTACGGTCTACAGTAAGGATGTAATCGTCGACGAGAACGGCGTGACGACTTATTACCACGCCATTTTCTACAATAAGAGCAGGTCCTATCCTTTTTCTGACTTTTCCGAACTGCGGATACATCAAGGTATTGGTCAGGAGATGATTTTAGGTTTCGCGCGTAAAGGGGTTAACACCAAATATATATTCACCTCTTCCGACGGCGAAGGGGTAATACGTCTTGCTACGGAAGGAAATCCCCGGATTCGAATCAAAGAATTCGAGACAAGAAAGCCTCGGGGGTACTAAAAGGCACCCTTTAACAGGAGCAGTAGATAGTTGTTGTCGTAGAGAGTGCCGGCAATTCTGGAGGATTCAAGAGCTGCCGCCAAGCTGTCTCCGGTGGTAAGGCTCATTACGGGAACGAGGAGAGCCAGCAGCAGAAAGATCAGCAGTAGCCCCTTGACCGCACCGGCCAAAAGTCCGAAAACGCCATCGACAAATCCCAGAAAACCGTCGTTGTTCTTTTTACTGAAAAGAGAGGAAATAAGCATAAAGACCAAACGAATGGCCACGACCAGCAACAGGAAGCAGATCACCTTGAACAAGAAATCCGTAACTCCCATAGCGATGGCATCCGCCACGCTATTTTTTATGGTATCGACTAACTCCTTCAGAATCAGCGGCATATCCTGCGTAAAGGACACCCCTGCAGAAGGCCCCTCTGCAGCTACCCGCTCGGCTACCTTGCCATAAATGGTGTCATAGAAATTCGTCTTGTTGCGCATGAAGTCTTCCACTTGAGCAAACCACGCAAAGGCGAGAACGATGGACAAAATCCAGCCGGCGGTATGTATAAAGGTACGTACGAAGCCCTGCCGAAAACCTGCAGCCGTTGAAATAACAAAAATCAAAGCAACAACAACATCCATCCACACAGCAAACGCCCCCTCTCCGTCATATTTGGTCAAGCTTACGCATATAAGTATATTACCAATTTATCCTAATAAACACAAGAGAATTAGGGTCTACATAGGGCAATTCGGAGAGGAGATTACTAAAATGAACTACATAAAATACACTAGAACATTTGTGATGATGGAAGAGCAGACCGCGGACTTCAGTAGTCGTGAAGCTCCCGTGAAAGGCTACTTGAAGGTAGAGACCGGCAATAATAAAGGTGCCCTTCGCTGTGTGGTCCAGAACTTAAAATACTACAGCAGAGGAGATTACATATATAAGCTAATCCTATTTGGAAAAAATAGGGACAGGACTTTGCACACGGTATTAGGAGGCCTCACCATTAATCGCTACGGGAACGGTGAGACCTATTTTCGCTTTGATCCGCTGGATATGGATGGAAAGGGAAACCGCTTCCATGACTTTACCATCGCAATCGTAGCTGCGGTCTCCGGTAGCAACGAGAAAGAGCCTTTGCATCCGGTGCTGAAGGGAATCATGAGAAAAAGCAACGCCGCCTCTGACAAGACCGAGGCAGAGGAGGAGATGCGCGGAGTACAGCTTGTAATGAATCAGGAAGAAGATACCTTGCTTGACGCGGCACAGGTGCAGCAGCAGGAACAGGCAGAGCCAACGGCGCCCCGTCAGGAGCAAGAAGGAGGAATGCCCGAAAAACCGGTTAATTACAACGCCTTTTATAACGAATATCTACTCCGATTTTGCGGATATACCTGCAAGGCCTCAAACTACTACGAGGACGTTTTTCCTTTTGAAAATGACCGAACAGAAGCACGCTGGAAAAGGATTCAAAATGTGGCCAGTCTGCCGCTTGTATCCCCGGGCGCCCACTTCTTCGCCACCCAGTACAGACACTTTCTCTTCGGGGCGAAGCCGGACGCAGGCGGGGTGGCCTGCCGGTACTTCTTCGCTGTTCCCGGTAGGTTTGTCCAGGAAGAGCAACCCGACGGAGGCCGGTCGGGCTTTGTCTACTGGCAGCCCGTAGTGGGCGCCTCGCCCGGTGTGCATAACCAAAACCAAACAGAATCAGGATACGGCTATTGGATCGTGGCCGTAGATGCGGCTACCGGCGATATCGTAGAGGCCGGTTAATTCAGTCCTCTTGCAATGATGCCATTCGCCATGTAATTGCCCATGGTCACAGTGAGGTCCTGGATCCGATCATAGATGCGGATCTCATTTTCGTAATTTCCCTCTAGGACGGCCAGGATTACCTGGATACCTAGGTTGATATATTGTGTATATAGGTCTCTCCATCGGGAGGCATCCCAATAATCGTTGAGGCTGGCTAGAAACGCAGCCCCCTGGTCTGCTGTTTCATAGAGCTCCCGAGTGGCGCTTTGCACACCTTCCTGGTCGCCGCTTTTCATCGCTTCTACCAACCTCCAAAACACAACGATAATATTAGAGATTCGATTCAAATACTCCTCAGCGATCTCAGTTCCGTAGAAGACGACAAGTGCATTGTAAAAACGAATAGGCACGCCGGTATAAAGACGGTTTGTTACCGCCTCCAGATTTGGGTCGTCGTGAACAAAACTGTGAATAAAATTACGCATCCACATGGCCATGTCCAGCCAAAGGGTCCGGAAGGTAAGAATTGCATTCATCTGTTCAAAGGTGACGTTCCGAGGAATTGGTTCAATTATAACACCATCTGGCATAGGAAACTCCTTCCTTTATTGATCTGATTCGATGGGTTCAGTGAGCTCAGTCTCCCGACGCGACCTACTCTGAATGATGCCCCTTGCCATATTACCCCCCATGAGAGTGGAGAGGTTTTGGAGCCGGTCAAAGACGCGAATCTCATTTTCATACTCTCCCCCAATAATGAAAAGAATCATTTCATTCAGCATTCTGAGATACTGTATGTAGAAATTATTCCAAGTGGACCGGTCCCAATTAGGGTTAACGCTTTCCATAAAAGCAGCATTTTGGATTGCGCCTTCTTGGAGAGACATTGCAATGTCTCCCACAAGATCCGGGCGGTTGTTTTTTATTGCATCTACCAGCCTCCAGACGCGTAAAATAAACCTTGAAATGCGCCCGAGAAACTCCTCCGCAATTTCGGGGCCATAGAATACGGTTATAGCATTATAAAACTTCAGGGGAACACCTATATAGAGACGGTTTGTAACAGCAACCTGGTTTGGATCGTTGTCAACTAAGCTGTAGACGAATTCCCTCATCCACATGGCCAGTTCAATCCAGATCGTACGAAAGGCAATGAGAGCGTTCATCTGCTCAAAGGTCATGTCTCGAGTCACGGGCTCGGGTGAAGCACCATTTGGCATAATAACAAACTCCTTATTTTACTTTATAACACAATAGTATGAAGTGAGCCCTCTTTTCGTTACTTCAAACTAATTCTCGAGAAATTCACATTGAAATGCGCACAAATGTATGATAGGATATTTAGGCTAATGCAGAATAGAAACAGAGACGCAAGGACCACATATTTCGGGCTTCTGAAAGTGCTCTAGGTGACGAAATGACTCCGGATTATTTTATGAATGAAGCCTTAAAGGAGGCAAAGAAGGCCTTTGCCATCGGAGAGGTTCCCATTGGCGCGGTCATTGAATGCAAGGGGGAGATTATCGGCAGAGGTCATAATCTTACAGAGACCCGGAAGGATCCTACCGCTCATGCGGAAATCATTGCCATCCGGCAGGCGGCGGAGGCCCTGGGAGGCTGGCGGTTGCTGGAATCAACCTTGTATGTGACAACGGAACCCTGTGCAATGTGCGCCGGAGCCAGTGTCCTTGCACGGATCGAACGGATCTACATCGGAACCATGGACCCAAAGGCGGGAGCCTGTGGCTCCTTGATGAACATACCCCGGGACGAAAGACTAAATCACAACGCAGAGATTTACACCGGCGTCCTTGAACAGGAGTGCCGGCAACTAATGAAAGATTTTTTCAGGGACTTACGGCAAAAGAAAAAGTAACTTTTGAAAGACACCAGGAGGAACAGTAAATTATGAAAAGATTAGGCGCAATTCTATGCCTTTCCCTACTGATAACACTTATGGCAACAACTGTCAGCTTCGCTTCAGGGCTTACGCTGGTCAGCAGTTTCCCTGAGGAGGGCAATACCTCACTGACACCGCAAAACGTGGCGATCAAATTGGTTTTCTCGGAAAAAATTAGCGACCCGACTTCCATAGCCGCGAATGCCAACAGTTTTCGTCTTGTCGACGCAGAAGGGAAGGCGGTTGAATTTGAGCCTCTTTATAATGAATTCAAATACCCCAACGAAGTCTGGCTGCAGATTTCAGAGAACCTGATTCAGGACACAGCCTATAAAGTCATCATCGCGGAAGGAATGCAGAGCGGTAGCGGGAACAGTCTGGAAGAAGACATCACACTGAACTTTGCCACCCGTGACACGGAAGCCGACAGCACCGGTTATATGATGCTCATGGGCGTCATGGTCGTAGGAATGATGGTATTCACTGTTTTTGACACGAAGCGCAAGCTAAAGAAGGAAAGCGGTGAAAGTGATGAAGAGCAGAAGGTCAACCCCTATAAGGAAGCAAAGCGCACCGGAAAATCCGTCGAGGACATCGTAGCGCGTACAGAAAAAGAAAAGGCCCAAGCGGAAAAGCGAAAGACTAAGGTGACCAGGCGACAGAGCGGAAGCCCAGGCAAAGAAACAGAGCCCGTTCGCCCGGGTGTCAAGAGGGTAAAGAAACCCAGAACCATTTCCGAAAAAGGCTATGCTACACCCCGGAGATTCATCGATGACAGAATGGCAAGGGAAGCAAGGGCCAAAGAAAAGGCAAATGCAAAAGCAAGGCAGCAGAGCAGGAGCAAGGGCAGCAAACAGCAGCAGAAAAAGAAAAAATAATAGAGCAGGGTAAGCAGATGAGCAGTGAAAAATTCCCCCAAGCCGTCTCTCTTGCGGAGGAGATTGAACACATACTGCGTGAGCGGATTCTAAAGGGCGAATACGGCATCGGTGAGCGGATCAAGGAGAACCAAATCGCGGATGAAATAAACGTCAGCAGGACTCCCATTCGCGAAGCTTTCAAGCAGCTGGAAAAGGAAGGATTGATCGAGTCCATCCCTAACAGAGGTTCATTTGCTTTAGGCTTGACAAAGCAGGACGTACAGGATATCTATGCCGTTCGAGCAGCCGTAGAGGTCCTGGCGGTTGAATGGGCGATTACCCGCGTCAGCCCTGAGGAAATTCTTCGCCTGCAGGATATCTTTGAGCGGATGGAGTTTTATACCGGCCGGCAGGACAGCAAAAAGATTCTGGAGCTGAACAAGGCTTTTCACGAAATCATCTACAGTGCTTCCGGCAGCCGCTTCCTTGCGCAGATCCTGAGATCCTATCAGGAATATGTAGAAAAGACCCGAAAAGCCACCGTATATTGCAGCGACAATCTACCCATAATACTGGAAGAACATCGAGGCATTTTGGAGGCAATTCAAGGGAAGAATAAAACGAAAGCTGTGCAACGGATGTCTGCACATTTGTCCAATTCCAGAAAGCGGGCAGAGCAAAGCCTAAACCTGTAATGCGGTCACGGCAACGCTTTAGAGAGACAGTGCAGATTGTATACGCAAATACGATAAACAATTAACAAGCACATATACATGGCTATCCCCTGTATATTCGTTGTCATCTAAAATGCGAAATGATAGCATGAAGATAGGATAAACGATAATTGTAGGAGGTAGTCTTTTTTATGGAATCCCAAACCGTTGAACCTTTACCCAGGGGTGGCCGCAAGGTTATCCTCCAGGGTAACGAGGCCTGCGCAAGAGCGGCAGTTTATGCCGGGTGCCGTTTTTTTGCCGGTTATCCCATTACTCCTTCTACGGAAATCATAGAATATCTTTCAGCCGAAATGATAAACGCGGGCGGGACTTTTATCCAAATGGAAGATGAGATAGCATCAGCCTGCGCCATCGTTGGGGCTAGATGGGGTGGAAAAAAGGCTATGACAGCCACCTCAGGGCCCGGCTTTACTTTAATGCAGGAGACCATTGGATTTGCCGCAGTAACGGAAACGCCGGTGGTCATTGTCAATGTTCAGAGAGGCGGTCCTTCCACAGGGCAGCCTACCATGTCCTCCCAACAGGATATTTATCAGGTAAAATACGGAAGCCACGGCGATTATGAAATTATTGCCCTGACACCTTCTTCGGTGCAGGAGATGTATGATTTCACCATTCGCGCTTTTGAGCTGTCTGAAAAGTTTCGAACTCCCGTGATCCTACTGGCGGATGAGGTGGTGGGTCACATGCGAGAGAAGATTACCATCTATGACGGGGAGCG
>JBAYOC010000071.1:0-6399 GCA_041678465.1 Anaerovoracaceae bacterium
TAACGCCTCCGCCTATTACAGCTATGGACTCTGGTATTTCTTCCAAATTTAGCGCTTCGTTGCTGGTCAGCATCTTCATCCCCGCATCAACGGGAATGGGCAGGGATTTTACCTCAGATCCTGTTGCAATAACAATGTTTTCTGCGGTGATAAACTCTTCACCCACCTGAATCCTGTGGTTTTCTTTTATAAGGCCCTTGGAACGATAAAGCTTGACTCCGTTACCTTCCAAGAGACCCTCCACACCTCCCACAAGCTGTGAAATAAGAGAGGTCTTTCTGGCCTGAACTTTGGCCATATTCAATGTTGCTCCCGATACATCCAGGCCTTCGATTCCAAAGGATGCGGCTTCCCTTACCTCCTTCAGCGCCTGAACGCTCCGGAGAAGAGCCTTGGTGGGAATACAGCCTACGTTTAGGCAAGTTCCACCGATATGTTCCTTTTCAACAATGGCTGTTTTCTTACCCGCCTGGGCAGCTTTAATGGCTGCCACATAGCCTCCGGGACCGCCCCCCAGCACAACCACATCATAGTCGTAGGCGCTTCCCGCTTTGCTCTCTTGGGATTTTTCTGGCTGCTGCACCCCCTTCGCGGGAGCAGAAACCTCTTTCCCCAACTGTTTTTCCGCCTCCGCCAAGAGACCATCAATGTTCTCACCATCAGCTGCTACTATGGCAATAGGCAATGTTACCGGTAACTTGTCCCCTTCTTCGAGAAACAACTTCTTTACTACGCCATCCGCTGTAGCTTCAATGTCTATGCTTGTTTTGTCCGTCTCCACCGAAAATAAAGGTTCTCCCTTCTTAACGGTTTCTCCTTCTTTTTTATACCATTTAACGATTTTGCCTTCGCTCATGTTGAAACCGAGCTTTGGCATTATTATCAGTTCTGCCATTTCTTTTGCATTCCCTCCCTTTTCCGTTACACCAACAAGCGCAGAGGATTTTCTAATAGTGCTTTAATTTCTGCCACTGCTTGTGCGGCCAAAAGACCGTCTATGATTCGATGATCCGCAGAGAGCGTTATGTTCATCATAGGCTTAATAGCCACTTCTTTTTCACCCTTCCCATTTTCAATGACCACCGGCTCATCCTTTGTAGCACTGACTGCAAGGATGCCCGACTCCGGCGGGTTGATGATGGCTGTAAACTGGTCGATGCCAAACATCCCTAAATTGGATATGGTAAAGGTTCCTCCCGAATATTCATCCGGTGTAAGCTTTCCTTCCCGTGCCTTAGCGACCAAAGCGGATGCGGCTTTGGATATTTCAACCACACTCATATTCTGACCGTTCTTAACTACGGGAACGATCAATCCTGTAGGAGATGCTACGGCTATTCCCAGATTTACAGACTTATACTTTTCGATTGTATCTTCCACCAGGGAAGAGTTTAAATCCGGATATTTCTGCAGTGTAAGAATCACCGCTTTCGCAATGTAATCCGTTACAGATGTCTTCTTCTCCTGGCTCTCGTTAACCTGCTTTCTGAGTTCAAGTAAATTCTCCAGGTTCACCTTCTGGGTAAAGAAAACGTGGGGCGCGGAGAACATACTGGAGGAAAGTCTTTCGCCGATGATCTTTCTGACACCGGTATAGGGAACCTTCTCTGAAATCTCTTTGCCGTCCTGTGTAAGCTCACCAACTACTGCAGTGGCAACAGCCGCTGCCGGCGAAGCGAAGGCACCTTCCACATCTTTTTTCATTACCTTGCCGTAGACGCCTGTACCGGCCATAGATGAGAGATCCAGCCCACTTGCTTCAGCCATCTTTTTGGCAAGAGGTGTCGCCCTGACCTTTGGCGCAGAAGCTACGTATTGCAGTACGTCTTTTTCACTGATGCCGCCTTCAAATCCCGTTCCTACAATATTTGCCGATTCAAGATCGATTCCCATCTCCTCTGCAACCCTTCTGGCTCGCGGAGATGCTATGTGTCTTCCTGCTACCGTCACAGCCTTTACAGCAGGCCCTTCATCTGCCACGCTTTCAACAGGCTGAACAGCTGCTTCCTTTTTATCTTCAACAGGAGATTCTTTCCCTAACTGGGCATAAGCATCCGATACCAATGCATCGATGTTCTCCTCTTTATCCGCTATGATGGCGATGGGCAGTGTGACTGCCAGCTTATCCCCTTCTTCGATGAAAAGCTTGCGAACGTAACCATCACCGGTGGACTCGATATCGATGCTGGTCTTATCCGTTTCCACAGAGAACAGGGCTTCTCCTTTTTTAATGGCATCGCCTTCGCTCTTATACCATTTCACTAATTTTCCTTCGTTCATATTAAAGCCTAATTTAGGCATTATCACCAAATCCGCCATGATTTCCTCACTTCCTCGCTATTTGACCAGTTCTACAGCCTTTTCATAGATCTTGTCTACAGATGGAATAATTGGGAACTCCAATGAAGGGCTGAAAGGCAGCGGTACATTGGGGGTGTTGACCCGACCAACCGGTGCATCCAGATAGTAGAAGGCATTCTCCATAATCTGGAATCCAATTTCAGCTCCTACACCACATCTCTCGTGAGCTTCGTCTGCAACGATCAGCTTGCCTGTCTTTTTTACAGACTCCAGGATTGTGTTAAAGTCCAAAGGAACGATAGTTCTCAGATCGATTACCTCGGCAGAAATCCCTTCCTTCTCTAACTTTTCGGCGGCTTCCTGCGATTTCATTACCAAAGAAGATGTAGCTACGATCGTGATGTCCTTACCTTCTCTTACAATATTCGCTTTACCGAAAGGAATCGGTTCTACTACATCGTCAATTTGATATTTTCTGTTGTATTCCATCTTGTGTTCAAAGAAAATAACCGGGTTATTGTCCCTTATGGCTGTTTTCAGCAATCCCTTTGCTTCCTGGGCTGTAGATGGAAGCGCAATGATCAGTCCCGGGAATTGCGCAACCATAGCCTGCATGCTCTGGGAGTGCTGGGCAGCGGAAGATCTTCCGGCACCGATGGGAGTACGGATCACCATAGGTACGGTTGCCTGGCCGCCTGACATATAGCGAATCTTTGCCGCCTGATTGATTACTTGGTCAGCTGCTACCAATAAGAAATCGGAGAACATCAATTCAATGACCGGGCGCAGACCGGTAAGAGCCATGCCGACTCCCATTCCTACGAACCCGGCTTCAGATATGGGTGTATCCTTTACTCTCAGATCCCCGTATTTTTCCAGAAGTCCAACAGAGGTCTTAAAGTTTCCACCTATAAAACCGATGTCTTCTCCCAACGTAACGACATTTTCGTCTCTTTCCATTTCTTCATCCAGCGCTTCACAGATCGCCTGGGCATATGTGAGTTCTTTCATTGTATCCCTACCTCCTATTCTGTATAAATGGCTTCAAAGGCTTCGGACACATCCGGATACGGACTTTCCTTGGCAAAATTAACGGCTTCTGCAATCTCTTTGTTCACTGCAGCTTCAAGGGCTTCCAAATCTGACACTTTGGCCTTCTTTGCAGCCAGAATTTCAGCCCTTGTGCAATCCACAGGACATCTGGCCATCCAGTCTTCCTTCTCCGTCTCGCTTCTACGCTTCCTGTAGGTTGCGGGATCGCCCACGTGGTGTCCTTGCCATCTATAGGTTTTGCATTCGATCAGAGTCGGACCGGCTCCGCTTCTGGCGCGTTCTACCGCAGTCTTTGCTGCTTCATATACTGCCATTACGTCCATGCCGTCGACGATTACGCCGGGGATACCGTAGCCGATAGCCCTGTCCGCAAGGTCTGGTGTGTTTGTTACGTCTCTGGTGTCTACAGAAATTCCATATAAATTATTTTCCAAAACATAGATTATGGGGAGATCCCAGGCTGCCGCCATATTGATGCTCTCGTGGAAGGTTCCCTCATTGGAACCGCCATCACCGAAAAAGGAGACGGCAACTTGCCCTGTTTTCTTATACTTAGATGTATAGGCCGCGCCGGTAGCAATGGGAATCTCTCCGCCGACGATACCGTTGGCTCCCAGAATACCCTTATCCATGGCCATAATGTGCATGGAACCGCCTTTTCCTCTGGAGTATCCATCAACCTTACCCAGGATTTCCGCCATCATTCGTCTGATGTCCGCTCCTCTGGCAATAAGGTGACCGTGGCCTCTGTGGGTACTTCCGATAAAATCATTATCGTTCAATGCTGAGCACACGCCGGTTGCAACGGCTTCTTCGCCCAGGTAGAGATGAGCAAGACCCGGCATCAGCCCCTGCTTGTAAAACTCAAAGACTTCCTCTTCGAACCTTCTCATTCTGTACATCGTCTCGTACCAAGTCAATAATTGATCTTTTGAATACGCTTTGACATTCATTACGAATTGCCTCCTCTTCTCATTTTTCATATGTCAAATGTGAAATTATGAAAAATATTTCTCCCATATAGTCATTAGCAAATGTCATACCAACTTCCGTTAGATTGTTAAAATAAAGATTTTCCTACTGTCTTCTTCCTTGCTGACCCCTCTTTCACCAGCAATCTCTTATATTATCAGCCTATTGCTTTCACAATATACTTTTGTCCACTTTTCGGTCTTTTCTTCGTTCACATGTGCCATTCCTGTGCGGGTTAACACAATGCGTGCTATTGTGTCACATGCATACCGATTACTTCCACCTTCTAAAAGTGTGTTATTTTGTCTCATAAATGATGGACAATCGATAAAAATTGTGCTATTATAGCATCGTTCCCTTAGTATTTAACGTGTTTGATAGTGATGCAGCGCACATTCCTGCATTTTTTTAGATATAGCATGACAAACGACAGAAAAGGCGGTTCACAATGCAAAGTTACAATTCTACATATAATGATAGGCTGCTGGAAGCATGGGAAAAATTTATTAATAACCAACCCTTTGATTACAGCTTCATCCGACCCGAGATATATGAATCCTGGGTTCGTTCCCGTTCCTACCTGGTGGATCCTTATAATTCAAAAACAGCTCTTCTGCCCCCGGATGATTTAAAGAAGAGAATAGAAGATAACAAATTTTTAATTGAAATCACCAGACCCTACATGGAAAAATTGTACTCTGTAGTAAAAGGTTCCGGCTTTTATATTATGCTCATCGAAAAAGACGGCTATATACTGGACCTGATCGGTGATGAGGACATGATCGAACGGGGGAGCTCGTACTCAAAGCTGGTAGTAGGAGCAAACCGTAGCGAACAGTATGCCGGCACAAACGCCATCGGCACGGGGCTGGTTTTGAAAAAGCCTTTTCAAATGTGGGGCGGAGAGCATTACGTTAAGCCGCACAAAGACTACAGCTGTAGCAGCGCACCCATCTTTGACATGGAAGGAGAGCTTTTGGGCTGCCTTAACATCACCGGGATAGCCAAGGAAGTCCACCTCCACACCGTGGGAATGGTCATGAGCGCAGTGGATGGTATTTCCAACGAATTGAGACGGAAAATGGCCTACATGGAGCTGGAAAAGGTAAGCAATCAAAGAAACCGCATCATTGAAACCATGGCTTCGGGCTTAATGCTCCTGAATATGGATAATGAAATTACACAGGTCAATTCCAAAGTGCTCACTATGCTCAACCTGAAAAATAAGCAGATTATAGGAAAGAACCTCTTTGATTTCATCCGATTTGATGAATCTGATAATGACAGAACGGCTTTATTGCGAAATGAAGTCTACAACCGGGAGATCAATGTGTACCCGGCAGATTCCCCATCGCCTCCCATGAAGTTCAACATGAGCCTGGACTTTCTCTATGACAACCAGGGCCTTAAAGAGGGGATGGTACTTCGCTTCAACGAGACGAAACGAATCAATCGACTGGTCAATCACATCAGCGGGTACAAGCCCAACTATACTTTTGAATCCATTATCGGTTCATCCACCGCTACCAAAAATATGATCTCTGAATGTAATAAAGCTGCAGGCAGCAGTTCAAATATACTCATCCTGGGCGAAAGCGGCACGGGTAAGGAACTAGTAGCGCAATCCATTCACAACGCCAGCAGGTATTCTGCGGGACCCTTTGTCGCGATCAACTGCGGTGCATTGCCAAAAGGACTTGTGGAAAGCGAATTATTCGGCTATGAGCGGGGAGCGTTTACAGGAGCTAACAAAGATGGGCACCCGGGTAAGTTTGAATTGGCCGATGGGGGCACACTATTCCTGGATGAAATAGGCGAGATGCCTCTGGATGTTCAAGTGACTTTGCTAAGGGTTTTGGAAACCAGGGAAGTCGTGAGAATCGGAGGGAAGTATCCAAAATCCATTGACGTAAGGATCATAGCCGCGACCAATAAGGATCTCAGAGAGGCAGTGGAGGACAAGACCTTCCGTGATGACCTGTACTACCGCCTAAATGTGTTGGCTATCAGAATCCCCCCCCTCCGGGAACGGGATAATGACATCAAGGAGTTGACTGATTACTTTATAAAGGA
>JBAYOC010000072.1:0-6358 GCA_041678465.1 Anaerovoracaceae bacterium
GCATTACAAGGATAGTTCCGATATAGTAGAGCACTGCTATCGTGCCGAAATAACCCCCGCTTTGCAATATACCGGTATAAGGTGATATGGACAGGCAGATATCCAACCAATTGCCGGACAGATCGAAACCGTAAAGAAATTCCTGAAAATAAAAGTTGAATACAGCATAGAGCAAGGGTATCAGGAAAATAAAGAAGTAGGAAGTCAGCAGGTGCATCAAGTTGTTGCCCGTCACGATTCCGGTAAAGACCGCAACGCTAAACAGCACTAAAACTATCAAGATTGACGTTCCCATCCAGTTCAAAACTTCCCCTGAGGAAAACACATTTACCGTTGAAATGGTTAGGTTTTCAGCATAGCCCCATTGACGATATGTGGGTTTGCTCAGCAGTAGCAGAATAATACCGTTCATCAGGATAGGAGTTGATATCAAAATCAAGCCTGACACAAAGCCACTGTTGAACAGTTTTGACCTGGTAAAAGGCATGGAATGCATCACCGCCACAGAGCTTACTTTCTGCAGATAGCCATACAGGAGCACCGCCGTGATCACCGGCACAATAAGATGAGCTCCCATGAAGAAGGGCTGCATATTATGGAGAGACATCTCAATATAAGATGCCATCCGGCTCAGATCTTTGTAAGACATGAGAATGGGGAATACGCCGGAAAGGAAATATACCAGGAAGGCAAGAACCGGAATTGCCCAGAACCTCCTCATGTTTTCCCTTACTAACGGCATTGAGATACTAAAATATGATGCCTTCGATCTCACTGTCTCCACCTCCTAACTCATAAATAAATATCTCCTCTAAGGACAGAGGGAGTAAATCAAAGACCACTGGATTGCTCTCGGATATAATTTTTTCAACCAGTTCTTTTCGATTGCGAATGATGAGCAGATCAACGGTTCCACGGCTTTCCCTGTGCAGCACGTTGAGCCCGGCATAAGGATCTTCCTTGGGATCTCGAAATGCGACTTGTATCTTATGGATGTCAGACTTCAGCTCATCCAAATCCCTTTCAATCATCATCTTACCCTTGTTGAGAATTCCAATGGAGTCACAGATACCTTCCATCTCCCTCAGGTTATGAGAGGAGACCAGGACCGTCATCTCCCGCTCTGCCACATCCTCAACAACATACTTCCAAACCAGCTTTCGAATGATGGGATCAAGTCCATCTATGGGCTCATCTAAAATGAGATAATCCGGCATGGATGACATGGTCAGAATAAAAGCCGCCTGCTTCTGCATTCCTTTAGAGAATCTGGACAGCTTCCGCTTCTCGTCAAGTTCGAACTGCTTCACCATTTGTGCATAGCGCTCCGAACTCCAGCGCGGGTATATGGATTTATAGAATCCGGCGGATTCCTTTAAGTTATATGAGGCGAAAAAGTAAAGGTCATCGGGAATGTAGCCCATCCTCTGCTTGATCTCAAGATTTTCATAAACAGGAGCATTTTCTATAAATATGCTTCCCTCGTCCTGCTTTAGAATCCCGGTAACGTGCTTGATCAGCGTAGTCTTCCCGGCTCCGTTTGTACCCACCAGCCCATAAATAGATCCCTTTTTGACGTTCAGGTCCAAGTTGTGAAGAGCCTGAAACCCATCAAAAGTTTTATCTACGTTCTGAACTTTTATCATCCTAAATCACCTCTTTCTTCTAGCAAATCCTTCAATAACATTGAAACCTGTTCTTGCGGCAATCCCAGGAACCGCAGTTCCCGAATGCTGCGCCTCAACTCTTCCGTTACCTCTCCTACCCTCTTGGCATCCACTTCCTTATCGGCCGCTGCCGACACGAAGGTGCCTAAGCCTGATACCGTATAGATAAAGCCTTGATATTCCAGCTCACGGTAAGCTTTTTGGATGGTGTTAGGGTTGACGGTGAGGGTTTTAGACAGTTCGCGAACAGATGGGAGCTTTTCTTCTGCAGATAGCACATCGGCTATGATAAGCTCCTTGATGTTATCAACGATTTGTTCGTAGATGGAAGCTCTACTCTTCAAATCTAATTGAAACATATCTTATTACCCCTTTCCTTGCTATCAGTCCTGCATGTTGCAGAATACTACAAACAAGATTTCTTCCGCCATGAGTGTACTATGTATCATAGTACACTGTCAACACTTTTTTTATGATCCTGAACGCCATGCTGTTGTAACCCTGTGGTGGCAGGGGGACGCTTTCTTTGCCACCTCTAACCACATGATTGGGTGGCAAACAAAACGTCCCCCTGCCACATGTGTTCCCTGGCATGTACAAAATTTCAAGTAATATGTGGATAATCGGTATATTTAGGTGTAATCTGTGCAGAATTTCAAGTAATATGTGAAAGTACATGGATTTTCCACATACTAATTGAAATTTTGCACACTAAAACTTAAAATACAAAAAGGGCGGTTCCTGAAAATCAGAACCGCCCTACCTTTGACTGCTATTAGAATACCTTGGTATCGATCTCATGCCTGAGTCTGCCAATGAAGTCTTCCACGGACATCTCCCCGAGCTCCCCTTCCCTGTTAGAGCGGACCGAAACGGTTCCGGCCTCGGCTTCCCGTTCACCGATTACCAGCAGATAGGAATCTCTCTGATTTCTGGCTTCTCTGATCTTATAGCCGATCTTTTCATTCCTGCCATCCACCTGAACTCGCAGGTCCGCTTCCGTGAAACGTTTCTCCAGTTCATAGGCATAGTCGTTGAACTTCTCTGTTACGGTGAGAATTTTCACCTGGACAGGTGCCAGCCATAGTGGGAATTTACCGGCAAAGTGCTCTGTCAGAATGCCGATGAATCTCTCTATGCTTCCGAAGATTACCCGATGGATCATGATGGGACGATGCTTCTCACCATCGCTGCCTACATAGGTCAGGTCAAAGCGCTGAGGCATCTGGAAATCCAGTTGAATGGTACCGCACTGCCAGGTTCTTCCGATGGAATCTTCCAGGTGGAAGTCGATTTTAGGTCCGTAAAATGCGCCGTCACCCTCATTGATAATAAAATTCATGCTTCTTTCTTCTAACGCTTCTTTAAGAGCGTTGGTAGCAAGATCCCACTCTTCCTGGCTCCCCATAGAGTTTTCAGGTTTTGTAGAGAGTTCAACATGGTATTTGAAACCGAAGAGCTTATATACATAGTCGATAAAATCGATGACTGCTATGATTTCCTCTTTGATCTGCTCCGGCAGCATGAAGATATGAGCGTCATCCTGAGTGAAAGTTCTCACCCGCATCAGCCCGTGAAGGGCACCGGAAAGCTCGTGGCGATGCACCTGTCCCAATGCACCTATCCGCATGGGGAAATCCCGATAGCTGTACATCCTGCGCTTATATGCAAGCATGGCGCCCGGGCAATTCATGGGCTTTATGGCATAGTTGCCCTCGTCTATCTTGGTAAAATACATGTTGTTTTGATAGTGGTCCCAATGACCGGAGGTATGCCAAAGCTCCTCAGACAGAATCAGCGGAGTTTTTATCTCTTCATAGCCTCTTTCCCTATGGGACTTTCTCCAGAAGGACTCCAGCTCATTGCGGATGACCATACCTTTGGGGAAGAAGAATGGAAAACCGGGGCCCTCTTCCATGATCGCATAGAGGTCCATTTCTTTTCCTATTTTCCGATGATCCCTCTTCTTGGCTTCTTCCACCATGTTGAGATATTCTTCCAGCATCTGCTGTTTGGGGAAGGAGGTGCCGTAAATTCTTTGGAGCATCTTATTCTTCTCATTTCCCCTCCAGTAGGCACCGGCCACACTGGTAAGCTTAAGCGCTTTTATGGAAGCAGTGGAACCCTTGTGCGGTCCTGCACAGAGGTCAGTAAAATCACCCTGCTTATAAAAGGAAATGACCGCATCCTCAGGCAAGTCGTTTATCAACTCCACTTTATAGGGCTCCGCCTTTTCCTTCATGAAATTGATAGCCTCTTCCCTTGGGAGCTCGAACCGCTCAAGAGGTATATTAGCTTTTGTAATCTTCTTCATCTCTTTTTCAATGGCCTTAAGATCCTCTTCGGTAAACCGATGGTCCAGATCAAAGTCATAGTAAAACCCATAATCAATAGACGGGCCGATGCCCAGCTTGGCTTCCGGGAAGAGATGCTTGACGGCCTGGGCCAGAATGTGAGAGCTGGTGTGCCGGAAGGACCTGCTTTCCGGGTCAGCTTCAAAAACCTTGTATTGTTGTACGTTCTCTTGTATTGCTTCCTGATTCATCTTTTTTCCTCCTATAAAAAGAACCCCGTGCAATTGTAAATACAATTGCTTGGGGCATATTCTGCGGTTCCACCCAAACGAGTTCTTCATTTGTATAACGACAGATGGCTGATCTGCCGGCAACCCTCATCGGGTGCTGCTCCGAGGTGGTAGCCTCTTCGTCGCATTTCACTCTTTTATTTTGTTACTATTTAATTATATTCATACCCGGGAAAATGTCAATGAAAACACGGAGTTACGCACAGTAATGCACAGTAATAACCGGTTTCCTTTACTTTACGAACAGGATTCCTATCAGTAATAATAGTCCATAGACCACCGGCTGGTGTAAAACGTAGAAGACCAGCGAATGGCGTCCAATAAAAAGAATCGGTCTGTTCCAGGGTGGGGTTCCGTATCTGGGAAAAAAGGATCGGCGTTCCTTGTACAGCAGAGGGCCGAGAGCAGCGCCGGCCAGGAAGAACCCAAACCAGGGAAGCAGAGGAAAGTAATCTGCCGAGTGAAAATCCGCAGTGCTGTGAGCCAGGATTGCACTGTAGCTTATGGAGCTCTCCAAAGGAATATAAAGGAAATACACACCGATTGCAATAGAAAAGAAGCTCAGAAGAAGCATGAAAAGGGGGCCGGTTTTCCGAAGCAGGCAATATAGCAGGATGGATGAAGCCAACATATGCAGAACGCCGAACCGTATGGTAAATATATTCTCCTGGCCTAAGAACCAATCTATGCCGTAGGTTACCAGGGTCAAGATCAATGCTACTCCCGCCAATCGCAGGCCTCTGAGCAAATTGGAGTGGCTAAAAGAACAGCTGATTCCACAGATGAACACAAAGAAAAATACGGCAATCCACCATGCCACATCCCGGAAAGTAGAGGGGAAAAACACGGTTGCCGCAAAGTCGCACAATTGATAGAGGATGCCTTCCCCTTCCTGTCCCCCAAACCATTGATGCCTGAAGATAAAACCAAGGTCGTAGAGGGTGTGATCCAGAATCATCAGAACAATACAGAATCCTCGAATAAAATCCAGCTCCCAAATTCTCGATGTTCCGTATTCACTGTAGAGGCGGTTGCCATTCATTGATATGTCATGCCTTTCCTCGTGCCAAATTCTTGCCACCTATTTTAACATCACCTTTAGTAATCGGCAAGTTCGTATTTGGCGCTACGGACCACCTGTTCCTTTGTGAGGAAGGGCAGACGGAACAGGTCTGTGACGGTGAGGTGCAGTGTCACCGTCACAGCGGGGGAAATCCCCGGGTCCGCAGCACCGTTACTGTCATCCAGGATTTCAATTCCGGCATTCAGGCTCTCCCCTTCCTTCAGATCCAATGTCTGCCCCACTCGAGTGAGCAAATGCTCTATGTATTTCTGTCCCTCTTCTCTGTTGATGACCATAGACCCATGGCTGTAAGCAACTTCATCATAATAGAGCGCTGCTCCTGCAGCGGCCTCCTCTGCGACAGCCTTCAGGTATGTCTGTAATCGAACATACCGGTTCAGATCTCCTTGATAGGAGATGAAGGTTACGTTGGCAATGAGCAGGGCTATAAAAATGATAAAAACCTTCATATCGTAAAAACATCTCCTTTCACCGCGTCAATCGGGCAATTTTTCACTCGCAGTGGTACCTTCTATCGTATAGACACCCTTGTTCTGTTCAGAAGGGATACCTAAAAGTTTTCCACCGGCCATTATCTTTGCTATGGGCACAGATACGCTGTAATGAATCATCCCCCGCTCTCCGGCCGGGTCGAAATAATTGATCCGATACTGGGGCGTTTCCGTAGCCACAACTAGGATATCCTGCTCCGGAACTCCCAATTTTGTGTGAATATTACTCTTCAACTGTTCGGTGATGGCAGAAGTAAAGCAACCTTCCTGCTTCGCCTCCTCTTTTGCTGTATAGACCTGCTGCTGCAATGCATTGATGATCGCACTATTTTTTTGCTCCAGGGTAAACTGCGCCATGAATATCAACATGAGGGGCAGTATAGCCGCTAAAACTATCAACTGCTTCACTACTTTTCCTCCTTATGGCGTATCTGCCCACATTTCAATTTCCTGCTCCCAAACGCCTTTCATCACCCCCAGGATGGAGCCATCATCTCCTCCTGCAATCAATCTAAATATGGCTATCCCGAGA
>JBAYOC010000073.1:0-6348 GCA_041678465.1 Anaerovoracaceae bacterium
AAATCCTAACGACGATACGGCCTACTATGTATACACGGATCTGGAAACTATGAAGGATATCCAGGCAGACTTGCGGAAAGCCAGAAAGGAACCGGCAGTCAGCCAACTGACCTACAATAACGCTATGGTCTATGTGGGAGACATCAACGACGTTCAGGAGGTCAGCGACACGATCCGCGAAATGGGCTTTCAGACCAACAGTCTCAACGACTGGCTGGAGGCCATGCAAGAGCAATCCCGCATGATTCAGGGTGTCCTTGGAGGCATTGGCGCCATTTCCCTCTTTGTCGCTGCTCTGGGTATTACCAACACCATGATTATGTCCATATATGAGCGCACAAAAGAGATCGGTGTAATGAAGGTTATCGGAGCCAATCTGCCGGATATCCGGAGGATGTTCCTCCTGGAAGCAGGTCTCATCGGTTTCCTGGGTGGTCTCATAGGTGTGATATTGAGCTTTATTATTTCTCTCTTGCTAAATACGGTTTTAGCCGGCGTTCTCGGTTCGCTTCTCGGTGGCATGGGGGGCGGAGGATCGAATATCTCCATTATCCCATGGTGGATTGCTGTAGGTGGACTGCTCTTTGCTACGATCATCGGTATTATATCCGGTTACTCCCCTGCAAGAAGGGCTATGCGCCTTTCTGCCTTGGAGAGCTTGCGCAACGAATAATAAAGATCATATTGCCCCTATCTAGCCTCAAGGTCGATGTAGACTTTTATCTAGTATTTGCCTTGAAGTTAGGTAAGAATTGAAGAGTAAGGCGGAATCTTACCTACTTTTCATCTCTTTTGTAGGTAAGAATTGAAGAGCAGAGCGGAATCTTACCTACCATTCATCCCTTTTGTAGGTAAGAATTGAAGAGCAGAGTGGAACCTTACCTACCATTCATCTCTTTTGTAGGTAAGAATTGAAGAGCAGAGCGGTATCTTACCTACTTTTCATCTCTCTTGTAGGTAAGAATTGAAGAGTAAAGTGGAATCTTACCTACTTTACATCCCTTTTGTAGGTAAGAATTAAAGAGTAAAGTGGAATCTTACCTACTTTTCATTTCTCTTGTAGGTAAGAATTGAAGAGCAGAGCGGAATCTTACCTACTTTTCATCTCTTTTGTAGGTAAGAATTGAAGGGTAGAGTGGAATCTTACCTACTTTTCGTCTCTTTTGTAGGTAAGAATTGAAGAGTAGAGTGGAACCTTACCTACCATTCATCTCTTTTGTAGGTAAGAATTGAAGGGTAGAGTGGAAACTTACCTACCATTCATCCCTTTTGTAGGTAAGAATTGAAGGGTAGAGTGGAACCTTACCTACCATTCATCTCTTTTGTAGGTAAGAATTGAAGAGTAAAGTGGAACCTTACCTACCATTCATCCCTTTTGTAGGTAAGAATTGAAGACCAAAGTGTAACTTTACCTAATATCTGCACCAGAATTAGGTAAGAATCAAAAAACGGTGTGGTGGCCTACCTATTTAAATATTACTTTGCCTAGACACAGATAAATGACAACCGGTAATAAATGGTGGGCAATTAAACTTGCAATCTTCAAGGTAAGCGCAATAAGTTAGGAAATAGCTTGACAGGGACGGGGCAACAAAGTATAATTTCTAGTGCATTATGTGCAAAATCCATTAGCCCCGGATTAACGCATAAATTTATAAAACAGGCTTGGGTGGGGTGAAACATCCGGGCAGGAGGAAGTATACAATGAAATCATTTGTAGCAAAGCCTCACGAAGTGGAAAGAGATTGGTATGTCATTGATGCAGAGGGTAAAACCCTTGGCAGATTGGCAACAGAAGCCGCTTCTATTCTGAGAGGCAAGAAAAAACCCATATTTACACCTCATGTGGATACAGGTGACTATGTGATCGTTATCAACGCAGAGAAGGTTCACGTCACCGGCAACAAGAGAAAAGACAAGGTCTACAGGCACCACACCGGCTATCCCGGCGGACTCAGAGAAATCACCTTTGAGAAACTGCAGGCAAAGAAGCCGGAGGAAATCATTCGCCATGCTATCAAAGGCATGTTGCCGGATGGAAAGCTTGGCAGACAAGTATATAAGAAGCTGAAGGTCTATGCTGGACCCGAGCACAAACATGAGGCGCAAAAGCCTGAAGTTTGGGAATTTTAGAGAGGGGAGGAATCGTAGATGGCAAAGATGCAGTATTATGGAACAGGTAGAAGAAAGTCGTCTGTCGCCCGTGTAAGATTGATCCCCGGGAAAGGCGAAATCACAGTAAACAAGAAGTCCCTAGATGATTATTTTGGGATGGAGATTCTGAAGAGAGAGGT
Source organism: Anaerovoracaceae bacterium (assembly GCA_041678465.1). Classification (GTDB taxonomy): domain Bacteria; phylum Bacillota; class Clostridia; order Peptostreptococcales; family Anaerovoracaceae; genus UBA1426. Next base: position 2,295 of record JBAYOC010000073.1, read on the forward strand.
CAAGAGACCTTTTGAAATAGCCGGAGCCGAAGGTAAGTTCGATGTAATCGCAACTGTCAGAGGCGGCGGCACCACCGGACAGGCTGGTGCGTTGCGCCACGGCATTTCCAGAGCTTTGTGCACAGCGGATGGCGAATATCGTCCTAAGCTGAAGAGCGCAGGCTTCCTGACCAGAGACCCGAGAATGAAGGAAAGAAAGAAATACGGACTCAAGAAAGCCCGTAAAGCTTCCCAGTTCTCCAAGCGGTAATAGGCATAAAACTTCAATTAAAAAGAGCCACATTTTGTGGCTCTTTTTAATTGCTATATCTGACATACAACCGGAGGGACAGACCCCGTGGCGGATTATGCCCCCAGAGGGACAGACCCTCTGGTTGAAACCTTAGAACATATTGTTGGCTACAGCGTAGCCCTGATGTACGGCTTCCATGATACGTCCCGGTTTGCAGGCATCGCCGATCAGGTAAACATTATCAAAGCTGTCATACAGCTCTTGGGCCAACCCATCATTTGCACGCATTCCTGCAGCTACCAGGATATAATCGTACGGAATTCTGATTTCTTTTCCTTCGTTCACCAAAACGATCTCTGTCTCGGTTACCGATTTGGCTTGCGTGTTAAACCGCATATCCAGACCGGCTTCAGCGATTAGCTGATTTAGTTTCATTTTGTTGTTATCGTTGATGTCATCCTTTGCAACGATTTGGTCGAGCATTTCCACCACGGTCAGGCTGCTGCCCTTATGGGCAAGGTCTAATGCGGTTTCGCAGCCCACCAACCCTGCACCGATGACAACGACTTTTCCTTCTGCATGGTACTTGCCCAGTAGGTACTGTGTAGCAGAGCCAACTTTGGGATTGTCTTGTAAACCCGGTATCCGGGGGATAAGGGATGTCGCACCGGTGGCCACGACGATCTTATCCGGATTGAACTGCTTTACATTTTCCGGAGTGGCTACCTTGTTGTAAACAACGGTAATTTTATCTGCGTGTTTCTTGATTTGGTTATCCAGATATTTCACATAGTTTCTGACGGATTGCTTCATGTATGGAGCTGCGGCAGCGTTTCCTAACCCGCCTGCTTTCGCTTCTTTTTCCCATACTGTAACGTCGAAGCCTCTTCGGGCAGCGGTTATGGCGGCTTCCATGCCTCCAATGCCTGCACCGACGATTAGGATGTTCTGCTTTTCACCGGACGTATTTGGCTTCAATTGCGTGAAGTTCTCATATCCTACTTCCGGATTGACGGCACACTGTACCAAACGACCTCTCAGAATACCCAGGAGGCAATCGTTACATCCGATGCAAGCTCGGACATCATCAAACCTTCCTGCTTTAACCTTATTTGGCCACTGAGGGTCTGCGATGGATTGTTTTCCAAGTGATACATAATCCACCTTGCCACTGGCAATGGCTTCCATGGCGACCACGGGATCATCCAACTTGCCGTCACAGGATACGGGAATATTTACGACCTCTTTGACCTTTGATGTCAGTTCAAGCTTTGTCCCGAAGTTATCATAAACGGTGGGAATAGGCTTGTACCAAACTTCAAAGCATCCCTGATCCACATGCAATTCGGCAACGCCGGCTTCTTCCAGCATTTTTGCGACCTTGAGGCCTTCTTCTACTGTTCTGCCACCTTCGATGAAATGAGCTAATGTAAACTTAAATAAAACCGGAAAGTCTTCTCCGCATTTTTCTTTGACCTTTTTGACTAGATTTAATGGAAAACGCATGCGGTTTTCAAAGCTTCCGCCGTATTCATCATCTCGTTTGTTCCATAGCTCGCACATAAACTGATCGATGAGATAACCGCCGTAGCCTTGAACCATGATGGAATCACAGCCGGCAGCCTTTGCCCACATTGCTGTATTCCCGAAGCTCTCTTCGATATCATGTATTTGTTCAATGGATAAAGGTCTGCACAGGACATCCGGGAAGTAGGTACCGGGAACTGCGCTTGCTGCATAAGGAGGTGTGCTCGGATCGGAAAAAGCCATTCTTCCTATTCCCGCACTGATTTGAAGGCATACTTTTGCACCATAATTGTGGCAGGACTCAACGACGCGCTGTAAACGCTCAACCATCGGCTGGCTGTCTAGAACGTTACATGGTTTGGGCTCATATTTTGTTGTACAGGTGGTAGCACCCAAAATTACCAAGCCGAAACCACCTTCGGCACGGTCTTCGTAGTACTCTCTGGACTGTTCCGAGAAACCACCGTCAGGGTCGGTGCCTGTACCCATGGGGGACATGAAAATGCGATTCCGCAGCTTCATGTTACCAATACTGGTTCTGTCAAATAAAGTGTTCATTTTTTACCTCCGTTTCTATGTGTTTTGGACACGTGTCCAAACTATATGTACATTATATCATTCGATAAATATTTGTCAATCCAAAAGTTTCTATGTAAATCTATAGTCGTAATTTGTATCATTAGAGGTTATAATCATTAATAGAAACCCACCGGTTTAGTGGGACAAAATGCAGGAAAAGGTGGAGATCTGTATGGATGACGACAAAAAGCGTAAGATTATCATTGTTGAAAAAACAATGGAATTATTTAAGATAAGAGGCGTAAAGAATGTTACGGTATTGGCAATTTGCGAGGAGCTGAACATTACCCGAAGTTCTTTTTACTACTATTTTAAATCAAAAGAAGAGGTTTTGGATTATTACTTTCTTTCTACAGAAATTGAAATCGAAGATCATCTTATGCCCATTCTGGCCTCGGAGACGAATTACGATAAATTCTATCGGATTTTCAGTATCTATATGAAGAGGACGACAGCCTGGGGTCCGGATATATTCGGGAGAATCATCGATCGTTACCTGCAAGGGAAAAATATGATATTGTCTCCCGAACATATTGCCATGAGGGATGTCTATGTTGCTCTGATCAGAACGGCTCAAGAAAAGAAAGAGATTAAAAATACAGAAGCACCGGAAAAGATAGTTGAACTTATCGTCGTCCTATCCGTTGGCATTGCGGTGGAATGGTGCAACCAGCGGGGAGGATTTGATTATCCGCAGAAGTTGAAAGAGGTGATCGACAGTGTGCTCCGGCCCGCTTAACAATGCGGCTTGAGGGATAGGTCCGGCAAAGGCAAAAACAGCCACAAAGTCTGCCTCAGTGGCTGTTTCGTTAAGTGGATTAGTAAACTCTAGTGTTTAACGGTCTACAACTAGCACAAAAGATTTTTGCCGGCGAAACAACCTGACCGGTGGTAAAATCCATTGCAATAGAACCATTCACCTCTCCGCAGCCAGTGCAAATATCCTCCGCCGATGCGGTCCCGCATTGAACAAAGGGATCACCCACAACAGAATTTGCACCAAACTCGATGGGAACGGCCACACAGATACTCTGAGTGATGGTAAAGGTGCAGGATCCATTTTCAACACCGGGGCACGGAGCCGTCCCCGACGTTACCGTAGGAGGTCCGCAGCAAACAGTAGTTGTATCTCCGGGTAGCACAAAAGGAGTGACGGTCACCGGCACGCAGACGGTGGATGGCTGGTACGCGGTAGCTACACAGGTCTGAACAGGGCTGCATACAGGACCACAGATACTCAGTTGGTTGGCTGTGACACCACCACCGAAAAGGCATACTGTGTTGGGCCCGATTGGATGAACAGTAGCCAGCTCGTAGCAAATGCTCATCATCCCATCTACCTTGTCTAGTCCAAAATCAAATTTTAATCCGGGACAGCCTGTGGGAGGGTCCGGGCTATTAGTTGGCCTGAGTTCAACATTCCCGCCGGAACCGAAGTCGATCTCCTGCTCTACACCATCTATAAAAACGCTGATATTCAATATCTCATCTTCCGGTATATTGGGACAAATTCCAAAAACTAAATGGCTTAAATCGGCGTATAGGGGCAGATCCAATCCTACCCCTGTAATGTTGTAGCAAAAGCGCTGGTTTTCTCCGGGCTCAGGGTCAAGGTTTGAATCTACGGTGTCTAGCTCTATAACAAAAGGCAGCACTCTATCTCCGATTATTGTAGAGTAATCGATCTCCAATAAACACGGAAATTGGGCAATTTCT
>JBAYOC010000074.1:0-6255 GCA_041678465.1 Anaerovoracaceae bacterium
AAAAGCTCTTCGGCACTCCCGGATCTTCTGCTTTTGTGTTCATCGTCAGCATTACTTCCGGCTATCCCATGGGGCCAAAGCTTATCGGTCAGTTGCGCAGAAAAGGCGAATTGACGGACAGGGAAGCCATACGAATGCTTTCCTTCTGCTCCACCTCCGGTCCTTTATTTATGCTGGGAACCGTTGGTGCAGGAATGCTGCATTCTCCGGGGGCGGGGGCCGTCGTCGCCTTGTCCCATTACGCAGCCGCAATCGTAAACGGTCTGCTGGTCCGCTTTCTTGGCGGACAGGAGAAGGGAAAGAGAAGTTCTGTGAGAACACGGTACATGGAACCGGCTGTGGATAAAAAGACTATGCTGGAGATGCTTACCGATTCCATAATCTCGTCACTTAAGACCTTGGGAGTCATCGGTTGCTATATCATTATTTTCACCTATGCCACAGATCTACTGGAAATGGCGGGATCGCTGAATTGGCTGAAGAGTTCTCATGACGCCGGCTTTGTAAAGGGCCTCCTCGAGATGACCATCGGTATAGATGAGATTGCAGCTTCCGATGAGATAGGCCTTCGGCTGAAGTGCACTATGGCCGCTTTCCTCGTATCCTTCGGAGGACTCTCCATATTCGCACAATCTATAAGTGTGATGGGAGGCTTGAAGATTAATCCTTTTGTCTATTTGAAGCTCAAGCTTTCTCACGGTGTCTTTGCTGCTGTGATAGCCTATTTATCTGCCCCTTATATATTAAATCGTGCTGTGCAGAGCGTAGGACTGTTTCCCAACTTCGCCGGCGCTTTCCAACCGGGTTTTCTCATGCAATTGCTATTTTCCGTCAGGATGCTTATAATAATATTGATTCTTTTCCTCTTCACTGTGGTCATTGAACTAATTCTTTCATGGAGAAAGGAAACATCTGATTGAAGAACATCGGAATCATAGCAGAATATAACCCATTTCATAACGGACATCTCTACCACCTGCAGGAAACAAAAAAACTGGGACAAGCAGACCATGTAGTTGCGGTCATGAGCGGCAATTTTACGCAACGTGGAGAACCGGCCATGTACGATAAATGGATTCGGGCAGAGATGGCGGTGAAAAATGGGGTGGACCTGGTCCTTGAGCTCCCTTTTGTCTTTGCATGCAACAACGCGGAGTATTTCGCCGCGGGTGCAGTGAGAATCCTGAATGGATTAGGTTGCATTTCTCACTTGTCATTTGGCAGTGAATCAGGAGAACTTGAAGGGCTGATAAAAGTTGCAAGTCTGTTAGTAGAGGAAGGCCCTTCGTTCAAAGAAACCCTGATGGATTACCTGGGGCAAGGACTTTCCTATCCACGGGCTCGATATGAAGCGCTGAAAGAGCTTGAGGGGGATGAAACTGCAGCTCTGATTCGCGACCCTAACAATATACTGGCAGTAGAATACTTGAAACAATGGATTCTCACCGACAGCCAAATGAAACCAATCGTTATAAAAAGAGCAGGGAAGGGTTACCGCGACGAGGGCATTGACGACTCTCTGGCCAGTGCAACAGCCATTCGCAGAAAGTTTGCAGAGAACCGGGATATAGATCATGTTCGTCACGCAGTTCCCAAGGCCACTTCCAACATAATGATGCGCTCGGATAAAGGTCCGGTCACAGACTCGGAAGAGCTGTATGCCATGTTGGTGTATAAAATATTGACCACTCCCGCTGAAGACCTTGGAGAGATTCTCAGTGCCGGCGAGGGACTGGAAAACAGGCTGAAAAAGGCCATCATAAAGAGTAGGAGTTATAAAGAATTAATTGCTTCCGCTCTATCCAAGCGGTATACAGAAACTAGGATTAAAAGACTTTTACTTCATACCTTGACATCATTGACGAAGGATGATTTTTTCCGCAACCTAAAGGAGCCACATCTTTATGCCAGGGTTCTGGGATTTTCTTCCGACGGAGCCAAACTGCTGCGGCATATAAAACAGAAGGAATGCGCTTCTATTCCGATCATCAGCAATTTGAACAAGGAAGTTCTTCCGGAGGATCCTCTTTGGAGCCTGCTGCATTATGACGTTCTTGCAACAGATATTTACAATCTGGCTTACAACAAAGGACTCTATGAGCGTTCGGATTATGTCTGCAAGCCGTATTGTGAAAACCAGAAGCTTTGATTTCCGTTATTTCTACATTTTTATAGATTTTATTTGATAATGGAGCTATAATTACATTTAGTGTTTATTACAGGGCTTCAGCCTGTTGGACAAGTATTCGCAAAGAGAGAAAAGGAGTATAAGAATGAAGGTATTAGTGGTAAACTGCGGAAGTTCATCTCTTAAGTATCAGGTATTAGAGATGGATGATTCCACTTTGTTAGCAAAGGGACTTGTTGAGAGAATCGGTATTGATGGCTCAGTCATGAAGCATGAGAAAATTGGGATGGACAAGTATATCCTGGAAGTACCTATGAAGAACCATAAGGATGCCATAGGTTATGTACTGGAAGCCTTGACCGATAAGGAACATGGGGTGATCGCCTCCATGGACGAAATCAGCGCAGTGGGGCACAGGGTCGTTCATGCCGGAGAAAAATACGCCAGTTCCGTCCTGATTACAGAGGACGTCATGGATGCACTGGAAGAGTGCATTGATTTAGCACCTCTTCACAATCCTCCAAACATTTTAGGAATCCGAGCCTGTCAGGAACTAATGCCCAATACTCCAATGGTAGGTGTTTTCGATACCGCATTCCATCAAACGATGAAACCCGAAACCTATCTTTATGCCATTCCCTATGAGTATTACGAGAAGTATAAGATCCGTAAATACGGTTTTCACGGAACAAGCCATAAGTACGTTTCCATGAGAGCGGCTGCTTTGATGAAGAAGGATATAAACGACGTTAAAGTCGTAACCTGCCATTTGGGCAACGGCGCCAGCTGTGCCGCTGTTAAAAACGGCGTTTGCATCGATACCAGCATGGGATTTACTCCTCTGGATGGTCTGGTCATGGGAACAAGATCCGGAGCCATTGACCCTGCAGTCATCACTTTTATTGCAGAAAAGGAAGGCATCGGAGCTGATGAGGTCATCAATATATTGAATAAGAAATCCGGTGTGGCCGGTCTTTCCGGAGTAAGCAGTGACTTCAGAGATTTGGAAGAAGCGGAGGCTCAGGGCAATGAGAGAGCGATTCTTGCCCTTCAAGTATTTGCCATGCGTGTCAAGTCATTTATCGGATCCTACATGGCCGAGATGAATGGAGCAGACTGCATCGTGTTTACTGCAGGTATAGGAGAGAATGATCCCAGCATGAGAAAGCTCATCTGTTCAGAGCTGGAAGGACTGGGAATTGAACTGGATGATGAAAAGAACAATGTAAGAGGGAAAGAAACTATCATCAGCAAGGATAGCTCAAGAGTAAAAGTTATGCTGATCCCCACCAATGAAGAGTTGATGATTGCGCAAGACACTGTGGAGATTGTTGGAAAACTCAAGTAAAAATTCGTTGACAAAGCATTTTGTCCAAGGTATAATTTGTAACGTTCGTACACAAAGAAGGAGGTGTTAACGATGGCAGTACCAAAGAGAAGAACGTCGAGTGCGAGAAGAGATAAGAGAAGATCGCCTAATATGAAGATGGCAGCTCCTGCATTATCCACATGTCCTAAGTGTCACGAGCCCAAGCTTCCACATAGAGTATGCCCCACTTGCAACTATTACGATGGTAAGGAAGTTGTACCCACTGAGGCCTAGTCTATCATCTCTCACTGAAATTCAAATCGCCGACATTTGTCGGCGATTTTTATTTTTTTGGCCTAAGGGTTTTATTATAAGTCATTCATGTTATAAAGGCCGGGCTTCTGTTCAATGAGGAAGTCGGCAGCCTTCAAGGCTCCCGCGGCAAATATTTTTCGAGAATATGCAGTGTGAGTAAGTTGTAGCACCTCATCCTCTCCTGCAAAAATCACAGTATGCTCTCCGGGTATAGTGCCCAAACGCAATGCGGTCATGCCTGAACAACTTCCTCCGAGAGCATTCTCGAGAAGGTAGGCGGTACCGCTGGGAGCATCCTTTTTATGTTTATGATGTGTCTCGAAGATACCCGCGTCGAATTCACTTCCCAGTATAGCGGATATTTGTGACAATGCTTTACAGAGCGCATTAATCCCCAGAGACATATTGGCGGACTGAAATACAGGTATTTGTTTTGCTGCTTCCTGAATGATACGATGCTCTTCCTCGCACAAACCGGTAGTTGCAATGACCACGGGCGAATTGTGTAATATGCACCAGCCCAGAAGATTCCGTATTGCTGAAGGATGCGAAAAATCGATGACCACATCTGCCTTTGGGGGAACAAAGGCAAAATCCTTGTAGACAGGATAGGAGAAGCCTTCGGCGCATTCTGCATCTACTCCGCATATTACACTGTGCTCGCTATGCTCTGCGATGGTTTCGGTCAACATACGACCCATGCGGCCATTGCATCCGTGAATTATGATATTCATGCAACCCTCCTTACAATAGACCACAAGCGAGCATTTGATTTTTAATCTTCTCTACAGATGCAGGCTGAGGAGGACAGAGGGGAAGCCTGTACTCCAGTTCTATCATTCCCATTAAGTGCAAAGCGGCTTTTACAGGAATCGGATTCACTTCGCAGAAGAGCGCATCTATGAGGGATTTCATAAACAATTGCATTTTAACGGCTTCTTTAACTCTTCCTTTTAGATAATGGTCGATCATTGTGTGGGTTTGTTTGGGCGCTATATTTGCCAATACGGAAATGGCTCCGAATCCTCCCATGGCCACTATGGGAATATTGATCTCATCATTGCCGGAGTATAGAGCAAAATCCTCATCTACATATTTTGCGATTTCCACCACTTGCGCCATATCTCCGCTCGCCTCCTTGATGCCGACAATGTTCGGATGCTTGCAAAGCTCCGAAACGGCATAGGGGGTGATATTGACTCCGGTCCTGCCCGGTACGGAGTAAAGAATTGCGGGGATGTTTACCTGATCGGCTATGGCATTATAGTGGATGACAAGCCCTTTCTGAGTACATTTGTTGTAATAGGGGGTTACGAGAAGAAGGCCGTCGGCTCCTTCCTGTTCTAACGCTTTGCTCATTTCTATTGCATGGTGGGTATCGTTGCTTCCCGCACCGGCAATGACCGGCACTCTGCCGGCTGTTTTTCTTATCGCATACCGAACGGTTTCGACATGTTCTTCATCATTGAGCGTGGATGCTTCTCCCGTGGTTCCGCAGATAACCAGAGCATCAATCCCCTGTTCAATCTGCCAGTCGATGAGTCGACCGAAGGTAGAAAAATCCACTTTTCCTTCTTCGAATGGTGTTACAAGAGCAGTGGCTGCACCTGTAAACAATGTCATATAACACACCTCACTTGCTTTATTTGATAAGCAGTTCGGCAATCTGAACGGCATTGGTAGCCGCGCCCTTTCTAATATTGTCTGCAACGACCCAGAGATTAAGCCCGTTTTTCACACTGAAGTCTCTGCGAATTCTTCCTACAAGGACCTCATTTTGTCCGGTAGCCTGACGGGCAAGAGGGTATAGGTTATTTGCGGGATCGTCCACCACCATACAGCCTGGAGAAGATTCCAGAAGTGCCCTCACATCTTCCAGTTCAAAGGGCCTCTCAAATTCCAGGTTGATGGTCTCGCTGTGGGAACCAAATACGGGAACTCTGACCGTAGTGACTGTGATTCGAATGCTGTCGTCTCCTAAAATCCTCTGCGTCTCGTTTATCATCTTTATTTCCTCTTCCGTATATCCATTTTCCAGAAAGGCACCGATATGGGGAAGACAATTTCCGGCGATGGGGTGGGGATAAGCCAATAGGAGGTCATTGCCGGAAAGGCCTTGCGCCAAATCTTCAATGCCTTTGGCGCCTGTGCCGGAAACAGCTTGGTAAGTTGAATAAATGATCCTATTTATCCTGTATTTATCGTGGAGAGGTTTGAGAGGCACTACAGCCTGTGTAGTTGAGCAATTGGGATTTGCAATAATACCCTTATTCCACAGGACATCCTGAGGATTGACCTCCGGTACCACCAGAGGAACCTCAGGGTCCATCCTCCAGGCACTGCTGTTGTCAACCACTACAACACCTTTGGAAGCGGCGATGGGTGCAAATTTTCTGCTAACGGTAGCGCCTGCGGAAAAAAGCGCTATATCTACCTGCTTGTCGTCGAAGGATTTTTCAGTGAGTTCTTCGGCTATGTAATCTTCACCCTTAAAGGATACCGT
>JBAYOC010000075.1:0-6249 GCA_041678465.1 Anaerovoracaceae bacterium
CCCACCGGATGTATCATGTAATTATCATTCTTCTCAAAGGCCGTGTCCAAGACCTTGGGAAGATCATATCCGGCCTTTCTTCCATCGGTTAAAACTCCCGCAATGGCCGAGATGGCTGCCGTTTCAGGGCTGACTAAATAGACATCTGCATCGGCGGTACCGCTCCTTCCCTTGAAATTGCGGTTAAAGGTCCGGAGGGACACCCCGCCGGATCTGGGAGATTGGCCCATTCCGATGCAAGGTCCGCATGCACATTCAATGACCCTTGCTCCCGCATTTATCATCTGTGCCAAAGCTCCGTTATCAGCCAGCTTGGAAAGAATCCTACTGGATCCCGGAGAAATGACAAGGCTAACATCAGGATGGACTTTCTTGCCTTTCAGAATTTCAGCTACTTTCATTAAGTCGGTATAGGAGGAATTGGTGCAGCTTCCTATGGCCACCTGGTGAACGGCAATAGGGCCGATCTTCGCCACAGGAGCTACATTGTCCGGGCTGTGGGGCATGGCTGCCAAAGGCACCAATTGCGAAAGGTCTACTTCTAATACTTGATCGTATACCGCCTCCGGATCCGCAGATAGGGCTACATAGTCCTCACCTCTGCATTGGGATGCCAGATAGGCTTTCGTGTTTTCATCGCTGGGAAAGATGGATGTGGTGGCACCTAGTTCAGCTCCCATGTTCGTTATGGTAGCCCGGTCCGTGACGGATAAAGTGCTGACTCCTTCACCGAAGTATTCCACAACCTTACCCACTCCGCCCTTTACTGTGAGGACTTGCAGGACATGAAGGATGACATCCTTTGCGGATACCCAGGACGGGAGACTTCCTGTCAGCTTTACGCCGATGACCTGAGGCACCTGAAGGCTGTAGATTCCCTGGGCCATAGCTACTGCTACATCCAGACCGCCTGCACCGATGGCCATCATACCTAATCCCCCTCCTGTTGGAGTATGGCTATCAGAGCCCAGAAGGGTTTTTCCGGGTACCCCATAATTTTCTAAGTGAAGCTGATGGCAGATTCCGTTTCCGGGTTTGGAGAACAGTACGCCATGACGTTTAGCCACGCTTTCAATAAAGGCATGATCATCTGCATTTTCAAATCCGGTCTGCAGTGTATTATGATCGATATATGCAACGGACAATTCCGTCTTGATGTGATCCACATCCATTGCTTCCAGTTGGAGATAGACCATGGTTCCCGTTGAGTCCTGGGTAAGGGTCTGATCAATTCGTATGGTAATCTCTTCGCCTGATTTCAGCTCCCCGCTTACCAAGTGATCTTTTAGTATTTTATAAGTGATTGTGCCCTTCATTCTTATGTCCTTTCTATTGCTTTCTCTATAATTGTATTCTTGTATACAATTATAGAGAGGTCTTCTCCTCTTGTCAATAAAAAACAAGATAAATTCACTTTCCTCCTGAAAATATGACAATTGTTATAAATTTCAGCATTGCTTTTTTTACAGATAATGTTATAGTTATAAATTGGTTTATATTATATTCGAAACTATGAACGAGGGTATGAAAATGAGCGATGACAAACTACAGCTTTATGGGTTCAACAATCTGACCAAAACTTTAAGCTTCAATATGTATGATATCTGCTATACGAAGACAGTAGAAGACCGCATTGCATACATCGAATACATCGATGAGCAATACAATGCAGAAAAACTTATGGGAATTCTTCGGGATGTTACGGATATCATAGGCGCAAATATACTCAATATCGCAATCCAGGATTACGATCCTCAAGGGGCTAGTGTCACTATGCTTATTTGTGAAGGAAGTTGCCCTCCCGAAAAAAATATCATGCATTTGCCTGTGGGGAACAACCCCAGTGTTGTCAGCCACCTGGATAAAAGTCACATAACAGTACACACATACCCCGAATACCACCCCGATGGAGGCATTTGCACCTTCCGGGCGGATATCGATGTCTCTACATGCGGGGAAATTTCGCCCTTAATGGCTCTGAATTATCTAATCGACAGCTTCAAAGCCGATATGATGACTTTGGACTATCGGGTCCGCGGTTTTACGAGAGATCTGAAAGGGAAAAAGATTTTTATCGATCACGACTTGACTTCCATACAGGATTATATCAGTCAGGAACTTCTGGATCTATATTATATGATTGATGTCAATGTATTCCAAGAGAATATCTTCCATACAAAATGCAAGCTTCGAGATTTTGATCTTGACAACTATTTCTTTAATTTCTCTGTTGATGACATTTCCACAGAGGAGATCAATATAATCACTGCAAAACTGAGAAAAGAGACAGATGAAGTATTTTATGGAAAAAATCTGCCCACTGTAAAACGTTAATATCAAGGAAAGGGATAGGGGTAATATGCATGCTTATTAAAAACAATGACTTGTGGTATTCTGAATACCACTCAGAAGATGATGTCAAGTTATCGCTGAAAATTGCTGATGTTCTGCATTCTGAACAGTCACCATTCCAAAAGATTGAAATTTTTCGAAATGAAACCTTTGGTGTCTTCATGGTTCTGGACGGTTATGTTCAGGTAACGGAAAAGGATGAGTTTGTATATCACGATATGATCGTGCATCCGGCCATGGCAGTAAATCCGGATATCAAAAGGGTGCTGATCATCGGTGCCGGTGACGGAGGCACAGCAAGAGAAGTTGCAAGATACCACACTATCGAGAAAATCGATATGATTGAGATTGATGAAGCGGTAGTCAGAGCTTGCCAAAAGCACATGCCAACGACGGCCTCGGTACTGGACAAGGAACCAAGATTGAACCTGATGTTCCGGGACGGGTTGCAATTTGTCAAAGAGGCTCCTGATGGGGTCTATGATTTGATTTTGGTGGATTCCACTGATCCGGAGGGCCCCGGCGAGGGTTTGTTCTCCATCGCATTCTATCAGGATTGTTACCGCATACTCAGTAATAACGGCATCCTGATCAACCAGCATGAGGGCGCTTTCTACGACGGAGATATTGTGGAAATGAAAAAGGCCCACACCAAGATCCACAAGACCTTCCCCATCGCCAGGGTTTATGGTTTCAACATTCCCACCTATGCTTCCGGATACTGGTATTTCGGCTTTGCATCAAAGGCATTGGATCCCGTTGCAGACATCAAAGTGGAAGACTGGAAGCGTTTCGGACTGCATACCAGATACTATAATACCGACCTGCACACGGGGGCCTTTGCTCTGCCTTCTTACGTTCAGGAAATTCTGGCCTCCCAAACAGAATGATTCCGGGGGGAAAACCACATAATCAACTTTATTCAAAAACCGGACAGAGGGAGTATCCTTTGTCCGGCTTTTTACATTTTATATCCTACTAATATAGGTTTGCAAAGATCTCTCTGATTTCATCTCTGTCAAGGAAAACGTAGTTGTTTGCCAGGAGTCTCTGCTGATTGGCTATGGTCATATCCGTGAATTCATCGATTTGTGATTCGACCATTCCGTACTCCCTCAGGGGCTTCTTAGCGATGAGCTTGCTGAGGAAGTTTTCCAGCTCTCCGTAAACATCGCCTTCGGGGTCACAGCCCAGAGCATCGGCAAAGAGCTTTGTAGCCTGTATGATCTTTCCCTTTGGATCTTTACGCATGTACATCTTGAACACTTCCGTAAAGAACTGGTAGTTGGCCTCGCCGTGAGGAACGTGGAATGCTCCGCCAATGGAATAGGACAAAGCGTGAACTGCAGCGCAACCGGCGTTCCCGAATGCGATTCCACCATAGTTGGAAGCTAGGACAAACTCCTTCAAATACTTGAAGCGCTCTTCCTCTCCATGAGCAACAATCTCCTTATAACCGGCCATGATCATCTCGATTGCCGCTAGAGAATACATCTCTGTGAAGGGAGAAGCCTTCGGCGAGAGATAGGATTCAATGGCGTGAATCAATGCGTCTACTGAGCTGGTGACAAAGAACTTGTAGGGAAGTCCCTTTATCGTTTCGGGTACGAGCACGGCAATATCCGGATAAGTCTCTTCCACTGCAATCCCTTTTTTGGTATGCAGAGATTTCAGTTCTGCGATGGCTACGTTTGTAACTTCGCTACCTGTTCCGCAGGTTGTAGGTACCACCACAAGTTCCTTTTTCTTTACGGGAGCAACGGCGCCGGTAAAGAGGTCTACGGATTTCTCAGGAACATCCAATGCAAGGACTTTGCAGATGTCAACGATAGTACCGCCACCAAAAGCTACAATGCGGTCAAAATCATATTTTTTCATTTCAGCGGCAATTGCGTCAATCATCTCATCAGATGGTTCGCCAGCGCCAAATTTTTCCTGATAAATTACGTTTGTCTCAATGCCAAGGGGCTTTATATACGGCGTATATAGCCATTCGTTGGTCAGAACCAGGTCATTCTTTCCGATGCTGAACTCGTCGTTAAATTCTTTAAACGTGTCAAAATAATAAACCTTGGGTACAACTCTCAATGCTAGCATCTGTCTACCTCCTTAATATTTTTCACTGAATCGGCGTTCAAACTCTTGAGCCAACTCATCTCTGACGCTGGGATGCGCTATGTTGATAAGATTCCTCGCCCTCTCTCTCAGGGACTTGCCCTTCAAAGGAGCAATGCCGTACTCGGTAATAACATAATCCACATCATTTCTGGAAGTGGTAATCGGTGCTCCGTGATCCACAAAAGCAACGATCTTTGATATCATTGTGCCATCTCTCTTAATTGTTACAGAAGGCATGGCGATAATGGCTTTTCCATCCTCACCCATGGCAACGCCGCGTACAAAGTCTACCTGGCCGCCAACGCCGGAAAACTGACGGAGTCCCATGGCTTCCGCTACTACCTGGCCCTGAAGATCTACCTGAATGGCAGAGTTAATGGAAATCATTTTGTGCTGTTTCATAATTACAGCAGGGTGATTTGTGTAGTCTACAGGCCTGAGCTCAACTGCAGGGTTTTCATTTACAAAGTCGTAGAGCTTCTTGCTGCCCATGAGGAAGGTTACCGTCATCTTACCTTGGTCAAAGTTCTTGTATTTGCCGGTGATAACTCCTTTTTCATAGAGGGCCAGCGTGCCGTCGGAAATCATTTCCGAGTGAATTCCCAAATCCTTCTTGTCGTCGAGGAAAAGCATGACAGCATCAGGAATTCCTCCAATTCCTAATTGCAGAGTCGAACCATCTTCTATCAAGGACGCACAGTAGCTTCCGATTTTCTCTTCTACCTCTGTAATTTTAGGAGGTTTCGTTTCGCTCAAAGGGGTGGACGCCTCAACGATGAAGTCAAAATCATCCACGTGCACCCGGTCTCCGAAGGTCCTTGGCAACTGATCGTTGATTTGAATCAATACCGTTTTTGCTGTTTTGATTGCCTGCCAGGTATAGTCCACGGAGGTTCCCAAGCTGCAATAGCCGTTTTCATCCGGTGGAGTGACCTGAGCCATTGCTACATCACATTTCAGTTTCCCTTCGCGGATTAATTTGGGTACTTCATGAAAGAAAGCCGGTGTAAAATCTCCTCTGCCTGCTTCGATGCAACCCCTTACGTTGCCACTGACAAACATGGGGTTTGCGCGGAAATGTTTTTCCATACCCTCTGTGGTATAGCCGCCACTTCCCAAGCTAACCATGTGCTTAATTTCCACATCTTCATACTGATCGGCATTTTTGATCATGGCCTCGACCAGCGCAGTGGGTTCACCTACACAGTGGGCGAAAACAACCGTGTCTCCGTTATTAATATGCTTGACCGCTTCCTCTGGGGTACATAGCTTCCTCTTGTAATCATCCTTCCAGCTCAAAATAATACCTCCTCTTTCAATCATTTATTGTATGTCTTCAGCATTTGTTCAAGTTCGTCAATAATGCGTTCCACATGACTACCATCCCAAAGCTTGATGTTTCCTTTTCTTGTCTCATACTCACAGTAGGATGCGCAGCAATTCGTGCAGCCTCCGATAACTAACAGTACGTCGTATACAGTCCCTTCCTGTGCATGAGCAAATTCAATGCGGTCTGCAAAATGCCTTTTCAGTTCTTCCAGAGCTTTCCCTCTTTCAAATCTCGGGTTGCAGCCTCCGCAAAATTTAACTCCACATAACATTAACACTCGCTCCAATGCTTAGAAGGACGGTTCCTGAAGGAACCGTCCTTACACAATTACTATAGCTTATTTGATGCCTGCAATGTTCTTGGCAAGCTCTTTCTTTGCTTCAATGTTTCCTTGTCTTGCAATCATGATTCTCTGCGCCTGAGGTGAGCCGGCTCCATGCATGGATTCC
>JBAYOC010000076.1:0-6197 GCA_041678465.1 Anaerovoracaceae bacterium
AGCGTGATGGTTGATAACCCAAGGATTTCAGGAGTGTAATATCGCCATGAAGACTCCTGTTCTTCAATATGCTCATCGATTATTCGTGAAATTGTAGCAACGGAAAGACCGGTTTCCGCAGAAAGATTACTAATCGTTCCTGACAGGCAACGCTTTTTAATATCTTCTTTTAGTCTGTTTGTTATCTTGCTTCTATCCGCAACAAATTCAAAAGAAGCTGTAAAAGTTTGGTCGCAGTTTTTGCACTTAAAGCGATTAGAAAGAATAGTAATTGCAACAGGTTCCCCATAAAGAGGCATGTCACGCACGAAACGCTCAATTCCGCCATATTTAACAAAGTCCAGTGAGTTGCAGTGGGGGCATTTAGAAGGATCGTCAATTGGCTCAACGTTATAATATAAAACGCCATCGTCTTCTTTTTTTGAAATAATCTTGAATTCCGGAAGTTGAAGCTCGTTACTTAAGTTCATGTTTCCTTTTCTCCGCCCACACTTAAAGTAATAGCATATAATACATTATACCGAAATCAACACTAAAAGCAAAGCAAAGCCTTCAATTTGAATAAAGAATTTACCTCGTTATCAACAGTTAAGTGAAAAGCCCAAGATTTATTTTATTAAGAAAGAATGTTCTCTCAACAGTTAAAGTAAAAGCGCAATTGCTCACAAAAAAAGCCCCCTATAGTTTTCACTAAAGGAGGATTTTTTGTTTAAGGCTGTTATAAAACCTTAACTTAATGACATTGGGCGAACAGCCTATCTTTTTTATTGTTGCCCACCTCTTCGTGGGTGACAGGGTCGAAGGCCTGCCAAGAGGGAGCAGAGCTCCCTATGGAAGGCGCTTTGCGCCTTGGTTCATATCCGGCCCCCCAACCAAGTAAAATCAAGGCTTCAATAGTTCTCCGGAAGCCTTTTTCATTGCCTAAAATGTAGCCTTGTCGATAATGACAAGAAAAATGAACAAAAAACTGAGTTGTGTGTGGATTATAAAGGGGGATAACCTTTAGATTCCACACATAACTCAACATTATCGGCAGATGGTATTGTTTTGTGCTGAATACGGAAGCATTGATGGAAATCCTATAACCCTTTAAACATCTAGTATTTGAACCTTTTGAAACTGCTCATTATTCTACAAAGTCATTTCCCGCTTGGAAATATCTAGTATGACAATCTCAGTTGAACCGCCAAGATATTTCTGGGTGAGCTCAGCTAATAATGTCACCGCTGCCTCCAGGTCATTTTTTCTATCAGGATCTACAGATTCGATAATTAGAAATGCATTCGTTGTATTCTCGGTAAGCATTGTCCGCTGCCCATCACGCCAGTTCCAACAGCGGCAGACAGCACCTTCTTCATCTTTGTAAATAATTTCTCCGGGCAAGGCATTATCATAATCTTCATCGCCAAGCGCAAGGAAGAGTTCACCACCGCATGCCTTGGTTAAAAGCAAATCGCCCTTAAATGTGTCAATATCTTCTCCGCCGCAAGGGAGCCCATAGGTGAGTGATACCGTGTTATAGATATCCACCAGAGGGTTAATCGACGAAACTCCGGTACCCTTATCTATCCGTTTCAGTAACGCTTCGATTGAGCACCTGACACCTTTCTTCGTCTTAAATTGTTTATATGCTTGGCGCCAAACCGAAATCACTTTATTCTCGCTGAACACCTCCTCGATGAGGAACTTGGTTGCTTCCTTGTTGCTCTTCTCTAAGAGTTCGTTGATTTCCCATCTTGCTCCCGCAACATGGGTTTCTGTATTTTGAATGCCTTTTACAAGAACTACAGCTATCTCAGCTTGCGGGAACAATTCCCAAAACTCATCGGTAATTTTAAACTTTGCCACTCAATCTTCTCCTTTTCTTTGAAATCTCTGCAAGAAGGATCACTGTAAACATTATAATACATCCTAACGTCTCATGTATTGAAATTTGCTCACACAGGATAAGATTTCCTCCAACTACTGCAAATACTGATTCCAGACACTAAGCGGAAGTGGGGAAGACTAGCCATATCGACGAAAAAGGTATATATTAGAGTCATATCATGGAGAAAATACCACTGATTAAACAGTGGTATTTTTGTGGCACCGCCGGTGACGACTACCCGTTTGCCTTCGATTTGTCGGATGTTTTCTAATATTATACAACGTTAAGCGTTTATAATATTTGCACAGAATTTTCGGCTACATTTCTATCGCTATGGCGGTGAGGAATTCGTGGCCATGGCATATGGATATGGAGAAAAAGAACTTTTGTCCATAAGGCCGCTTATACCACTAAGCGCGCGGGACGTAACAAAGTGTGTGCGGAGCAAAACGAAATATAGCGATGCTCTTAATCACATTGGTTTCCGGCAGATAAATTAGAAGGAGAAAAGTAGGGATGAAAGAAAAACAGAAAGTGGCATTTATCTGTGTTCACAACTCATGCCGCAGCCAAATCGCTGAGGCATTAGGAAAACATTACGCATCGGATGTATTTGAAAGTTATTCTGCGGGCACAGAGCTCAAGCCTCAAATAAACCAGGATGCGGTGTGATTAATGAAAGAACTGTATGGGATTGATATGGAACAAACACAACATTCAAAATTACTGGATGCAATACCGCCGGTGGATATTGTCATTACGATGGGATGCAATAAATTGCCCATATCTTCCCAGTAAACATCGTGAGGACTGGGGGTTGGAGGATCCGATTGGTAAGGGCGATGAGGAGTTCAAAAAGGTCATAGCACTAATTGTCGAAAAGATTAAAATGTTGAGAGAAAAGCTTGGTGCATATTGAGACAGATAAAGCTATTTCAATTGATGAAGGAGGACTAATAGTGAAAGATTTAAAAAATACTTGCAGGGTTGCGGTTGTACAGGCGACTCCTGTAATGTTTGATAAAACAGCATGTACAGAGAAAACCATCTCGTACATAGAAAAATGTGCCAAAGAACATGCAGAGCTGATTGTGTTTCCCGAACTTTTTATTCCGGGTTATCCATATGGTATGACCTTCGGTTTTACAGTAGGGCATCGTGACAGTGAAGGTCGAAAAGACTGGAAACTCTATTATGATAATTCAATTCTGATCCCTGGTCCTGAAACAGAAGCGATAGCTTCAGCAGCCAAAAACGCAAATGCTTATGTCAGTGTTGGTGTTTCCGAACGTGACCTTAATACCGCAACTCTTTATAACAGTAATATAATCTTTTCTCCAGCCGGAGAAATTGTATCGATACATCGCAAACTAAAACCAACCGGATCTGAACGTGTCGTCTGGGGAGATGCTCCGAATAATTACTTCCCTGTGGCAGATACTCCATGGGGGCCGATTGGCTGTATGATTTGCTGGGAGAGCTATATGCCGCTTGCCAGAGTCGCGCTCTATCAGAAGGGAATCACAATCTATATTTCCTGCAATACCAACGACAATGAGGAATGGCACGCGACAATTCGCCATATTGCCATTGAAGGTCATTGCTACTTTATTAACAGTGATATGGTATTCAATAAGTCGGATTATCCCCAGAACCTGCATTGTTCAAAGGAAATAGAGGTACTGCCTGAACAGATCTGCCGTGGCGGAAGCTGCATTGTAGATCCTTATGGCCATTATGTAAATGACCCGGTTTGGGATAGGGAAGATATTATTATTGCAGACCTGAATATGAATGAAGTTTCAGCAAGCCGCATGGAATTTGATGCATGCGGACATTACTCCCGACCGGATGTCCTGCAGCTTCTAGTAAGAGAATAAAGCAAATATCAGCTTACTGAGCGTTGATATGGAGCCAAGAATATGCCTGTTTGGATCTTCAGCAATCAACGTATTAGAAAACAAGCCGGAAGAAGGGATTTGTAAATGGGGAAGAAACCATTTTTATTCAATAAGATTGCCGGCGTTTACGGTATCTATTTTAATTGGCAAGTGGGGAACTATCGAAGCATCTTGAGTAACCTAGAAGACGAATTGGATTTTTCCGCTTATCAAAACGCCATTGACATAGGATGTGGCACGGGAGCACTATGCAAGGTGCTTCAGGAATATGGCTTGGAAGTGACGGGGCTGGATTCTGCCCAAGCTATGCTGGCGATTGCCGAGAAAAAGTGTGGCAAAGCATGCCGCTGTTTTGTTAGACTATAATGAACACCGTTCATTGACTACCGATATTGCAGAATGGTTGGAAGGTGGCGACTACTTTAACTTTATAGTAAGCATCAGAAATGAATTACCAGGCATTTCGGCCATATCAGGGTCATCAATACCGGCAAGCGTTCAGCCATCTATATTTGTAAAGCAGATCAATGATCCGTTCCCAATCAGATGACAGTAAAGATAACCTTGTAGTACTGATAGCAACGTGACCATATGATAGAAAGTTTGATTAGTTATCATTATAGAATTGAGTAGGAGGAAGGTGATTATTCACCTTCCTCCTACTTCTTGGTTTATGCCTATTTTTTGCAATCACATTTTATGTTTCCAGCGATGATTTCCTTCCAATCGCCGATTACGTCGTGAGTCCAGCAGTCGTCCGCACCCGCAGCTTCACGCATCAAGCTTCTCAGCAAACTCAGGGAAAAACTCTGCTAACATTCTCATTTTATTTTCCTCCTTGCTTTTGTAATATCTTAGTTTTCTCCTTTATCATTAATAGAATCCAATTCAGCAGCAGTTACTTTTGCAGGAACATCCGAACTTGTTTTTCTTGCCATCAAAGAAATTTTTCAAGTTTTGGGGCAGTTCATATCTACCGCAAGAACGCCCTCCATCGGACTTGCCAAAAACAAACTGAAGGATGCTTTCTGCCAGCATTTCTTTGGGCGGAACCTCGAAAGTCTCTCCGTTATACTCAAACACACGGCATTCCACGTCAGTGTCGCTGATTTCACTGCAACAGCCACAGCTGTTTTCGGCAACGGATTGATAGATATCGTGTCCGTTCAGCCGAATCGTTGGTGAGGAAAGAAATTGATGATGTACGGCAATTTCAGCTGTCTTCATCTCGATTTTCTTGTACTCCACAGCAAAGCCGGCAAGCTTTAGTGCAGGGGTAAGCACAAGCATCACCTCGTCAAGAATGCTGTCTGTCCCGATGCATCGTTCACAGGTATTTAGGTCAAGATAGAGATACTCAACAATAATTTTCTTACAGGTATCAGTCATAACAAACCTTCTTTCTAAAATAAAATCACATCAAAAAATGTTGATGTAATATGCCTGTTAAAAGCCATCGGTCAGATGGCCTTTATCCAGCATGGATATTTTGAATTCCATTATCTCTTGATTAATTTGTCGAAAAATGTATAATAAAGTATGCCCACCTAACATTATGAAAATGACACTACTTGTAAATGAGGTATTGTATGTACTGGGGAAGCGTACGCTTTTTTAAACATTTAATTTTTCTGGCATTGGCAGTCCTAATCCTAGTGCCTTTGTGCCTTGCATGTTACCACATTTCTATAAATGCCCATTTAACAGAAGAGTTAATAATCTTAAAAGGAGAGAGCGTTGCAAATCGCATGCAACTGCAGAAAAATCAAACAGAATCCATAGGCCAGCCCCTATTCCTCAAGGATGAGGAAAAAAAAGCGACATATAATTTTGATCTGGATTATCAAAACCTCTATCCGGATCTCTATTTAAGTGATATCCCAGAACAGTCAGGATCAACGAATACGGTTTATCTTACATTTGATGACGGACCCACAAGTCTGACCCGCAAGGTTCTAGATGTCTTAAAAGAAAAGAAGGTCAGAGCCACTTTTTTTATCATCGGAAAAAATTTGGAAACAGAACAGGGAAAACAGACCTTAATAAGTATTGCGGAGGAAGGCCATTCGGTGGGGATCCATACCTACAGCCACATTTATAAAGATATATATAACTCCGTGGAGGAATACCTCGATGACTTCTACAAAGTGTACGATTTGATTTACAGTATAACCGGCACCAAACCTGAAATATTTCGTTTCCCCGGCGGGAGCATAAACGGCTATAACAAAACATTCTATAAGGAACTGATTGCTGAAATGACCCGTCGAGGTTTTGTGTATTATGATTGGAATGTATCAGCACAAGATGCAGTTGGTACCACTACGGAGAGAGAGATCTTTGATAATATAGTCACTGCATCCAAGAAAAAGACAAGAAGTGTCATCTTGATGCATGATAGCCTTGAGAAAAGGGAAACCCTGAAA
>JBAYOC010000077.1:0-6130 GCA_041678465.1 Anaerovoracaceae bacterium
ATCAATTTTCACATTGTCTAGTGAATCCTTCCATTTGCCGGCGATAAGATCCGCTTCGAAAGGGTCCTGGATTTGTACTTCAATGGACGACACCGCATTCCCCGTGTTGAACAGCTTCTGCGTTCGACCAAGGTCCATAAAAATTAAGGAGCTGTTGGCCGCTTCATTTTGAAGATCAAAGGCACCACCCACCAAAAGGCGCACTGTACCTCCGTTGGGCAGGAGCAAATTGAAGCTATCTCCCGTCTCAAGGCCCATATCCTCAGCCAAGGTAGAGCCGATAACAGCAGTATTGCCCTCAATCAAGGGGTTGCCGCTGACCATTCTGTCGGAAATCTCATATACAGGGTCTGCATCATCGAGAAAAACGCCCTTAATTTGAACGGACCTATCCACACCGCCGCTGCGTACCAAGGCGGTTCCCTGAAGAGTAGGGGAAATGGCCGTCACCGTTTCTTCCCGGGCCAACTCATCCACGATGAGGGACCAATTATCTATATTTTTTCTTGTAGAAACCGCGTTCCCGCGAAAGAGCAAATCATCTGATGTATCGGCGTTGAGCGTCCGCGTTACCACATCCTCTGAACTTTTTAGTGTAATGTGGGCACTGTTGCCGATAGTTTCATCCACCAGGCTATCCTGTAGGCTGGTAATAAGAGATCCCAGAAATATCTGGACAGCTACCCCTACCGCAATACCGATAATAATGAAGAGGGTCTGGCTCTTACCGCTGAGCATAAAGCGTAGGGCCATTTTTAGTTCGAATTTCAATTCCCTTCACCTTCCTCATAGTGCTTAACCGTGTCCCCTTCTGCCAGTCCCGACTGGGGAGAAATCAGCAAATCGCCCTCTTTAAGCCCATTGAGAACCAGAATGTTGGAGCCGAAGCCGGCATCGATTTCCACCTGCTCTTTTTTTACCTTGCCCTCGTGATAAATCAAGACAAAACCCGAATTCGATTCCTCAGCCGTAAAATACTTCTCAGGAATTACGATCGCGCTATCCTTTTCCAGAAGGAGGATCTCTAAGCTTACGGTCAGGTTGGATGCTATGTAGGGGAAGTCTTTCGGGACCTTGATCTTGATCTCAAAAGTGCCGGTTTCCTTGTTGATCTGAGGCGTGATGCTGTCGACTTCACTCCGGACCACATTTGTGTCGTCGCCCACCGAAATGAGCACGGGTAAACCTTCCTTAATAACAGGAAAGTACTTTTCATCTATTTCTGCAGTGATCTGATATCCGTCAGCGCTCCCGATGTCTACGAGAGCCTGTCCGGCTTTTACATATTCTCCGGGGACTACATAAGTCTTCAGCAACAGCGAATTCCAGGGAACGTTAATTTTGTATCTGTCCGCGTTTTCGGCCGCCATTTCCACCTGAAGCAAGGCTGATTTTTGTTGAGACACGGCAGAATCCAATGCATTTTTTCTGGCAGTCAGTTCCACCTGAGAAATAGCCCCCTCTTCAAATAAGATTTTTGCATTGTTATAGTCAGTTCGTGAAGTGGAGACCAGAGAGCCCAGCCGGCTGTATTCGGTGGAAGCCGTGCTATATTCTGTTGTCACCGGGTTTTCGATTTCCACTAGCAACTCACCGGCAGACACCCTGTCCCCCTCTTCCGCAGAAAGAGATTTGACAGTTCCGCTGACTTCAGCAATCAGCGTAGTTTCCTGATCGGGTCCCAGCTGCCCTACCGCAATGATCTTTTCTGCATAGGGTTTTTCTTCCACAGCCAGAACTTCAACCGGGTCGGGCCCATTGCCCATAATGAAAAAAGCTACAAGTAGAATAACTACCGGAAGAGCAACCAGCAAAACGCGTTTCATATTTTTTTTCATAATAAAAGCACTCCTGTACTTTAGAAGTTGGATATATAATATTGAGAGATAACTCTATAATACCCAAGGCAGAAGGGAGCAAACCTTGCGGGATAAATAAATGCGCGTAAGAGGACATATATATATGTAAGTTAATAATTGAACAAAAAAGCTAGAGATAAAATCAGCGAACAAATTCCCCCAAAGCCTTTACTTATCAGCAAAAATATCATATAATATGAGCAATTTAGTATTTCAAGAATAATCAAACAATATCGAGATATCAGAACGTCGTCCTTCTAAAATTCAAAGGAATTGTCAATCTAAAATATATGCAATCTCCGACAAGAAGGTATATAAATCACGAAGAATGACATTTTTTTAACGACACCGACCCCGCTTTAGCTTTACCATTTTGAACAATACTCCCCACGGGGATCACAAAATAATCTAAGAACGGGAGGCGAAATAGTGGCAATCGAGCAGATAAGAATCATCAAGGAGGCGGAAGAGCAAGCAGAGCAAATCCGCAAGAAAAGCAGTGCTGAGGCGAAGCAGATGACTGTAGATGCCGAAAGACAAGCCGCACAGCTGTTAGAAGACGCACAGCGGCAGGGCGAGGAGGGATACAAAAAGATTCTTCAGGAAGCCCAGATTGACGCGGAGCACAGCTACGACAGCATTATTCAAAAATCCAAGACGGAAATTGTCCACCATGCAGCTACCGCTGAAAAAAATCTGGACAAAGCGGTCTCCGCAATCATCGGAAAGGTAGTGAAGTAATGTCAATTGCCAGAATGAAAAAGCTTTCTGTCATTGGACTTGTCTCAGACCGGGATGAATTGATGGAAAAGCTCATGGCGATGGGGGTTGTCGAAATCAGGGACCAGGAAGCAAAACTCGACGATGACCAATGGAAGGAAATGGTCACCCGCGATGAAGACGACAACACCGTTTCCGCCTATGACAGCCGGATTGCTAAGGTCAACCAGGCCTTGGACACCATTGCCAAGTATGGCTTGGGGAAAAAGCCCTTGTTACATACTAAAAAATTGATTTCATTGAAAGATTTCCGTAAAGCCCTGGAGGAGGAATCGCGAATCGAAGACAAGATCGCCCTCATCAATTCCCTCTCTGCACGGCATGCAGAAATTTCTAATGCAATCAATAAAGCAGAAACTCTAAAGCTATCCATAGAGCCCTGGAGGGAACTTGAACTGCCCTTGGAAGAACAGGGAACAAAGACCACGGATCTTATTCTGGGCATTCTCCCTGTAGATACTGACGTGGACCAATTCAAAACAGCACTGGAGGAAAAAACCCTGAGTGCCACAGAACTGGTTCACAGCGATGCCAATCAGCATTATCTCTACGTCTTGTGTATGAAAGACCAGCGCAATGAAGTAGATGACGTTTTCCGCGATTTTGGCTTTTCAAAGGTCCAATTTATCGACATGACCGGCACGGTGAAGGAAAACATCAGCACTTTAGAGAAGAAAGAGGAAGAGTTGGCTGAAGAGAAAGGCAAAGTGGAAGATTCTATCCGCTCCCACGAAGTCGATCAGCAAGAGCTGGAGCTACTCTATGATAAACTTATTATTTTAAGAGATAAGGCCGCCATTCGGCAGAGTCTTCTCATTACCAATAATGTATTTTACTTAGATGGCTGGCTGCCCGCCAGGGCAGAGGAAAAGGTCAGCAGCCTCCTCACAGACATGGGCTGTTATTTCGAGATGGAAGAACCGGCCAAAGATGAAGAAACCCCCGTCCTGCTGTTAAACAGCAGCCTTTCCATGCCCTTCGAAGCCATTACTAAACTCTATGCCCTGCCGAGCTCCAAAGCACTTGATGCAACACCTTTCTTTGCATTATCCTATGCGGTATTTTTCGGCATGATGCTTGGTGACGCAGCCTACGGCATTATCATGATGGTTGTGACAGGGTTGATTCTTAAAAAATACAAACTAGAGGGTATGAAATACCAGATGATAAAGCTGTTTTTCTACTGTGGTATTTCCACCACTTTTTGGGGTGCGATGTTCGGCGGATGGTTTGGAGATTTAGTTACCGTTGTGGCCAAGACTTTCTTCAATGCTGATGTCTCAATCCCCCCGATCTGGTTCGATCCTCTACAAGACCCAATGAAACTACTGTTGTTCTGCTTCCTGTTGGGAGGTATCCATATTTTCATCGGCATGGGACTCAATGCCTGGTTGTCCATTAAAGACGGAAGGCCTTTGGATGCCCTCTTTGACGTGGGCTTTTGGTATTTGCTTCTCATCGGTGTAACTCTGCTGGTGGTTGGTGTTGCACCGGGAGTGACAAAATGGATGGCTATTCTCGGCGCAGTGGGCATCCTGCTTACGGCAGGACGAAACAAAAAAGGGATCGGAAAGATTATCGGCGGTTTGGGAAGCCTATATGGCATCA
The DNA here is from genome assembly GCA_041678465.1 of Anaerovoracaceae bacterium. Taxonomy (GTDB): domain Bacteria; phylum Bacillota; class Clostridia; order Peptostreptococcales; family Anaerovoracaceae; genus UBA1426. Next base: position 4,248 of record JBAYOC010000077.1, read on the forward strand.
CCGGCTATTTATCTGACGTCCTGTCCTATTCCAGACTCTTGGCTTTGGGCCTGGCCTCCGGCGTCATCGCATGCGTTGTCAATACCATGGGATCCTTTGGCGGAAGTGGTATAAAAGGTGTTCTGGTAATGACCTTTGCCTTTGTGGTTGGTCATACTTATAATTTTGCCATCAATGGTCTCGGCTCTTTCGTTCACTCCTGCAGGTTGCAATACGTGGAGTTTTTCGGAAAGTTCTACGAGAGCGGAGGAGAAGCTTTTCAACCGTTTGGAGAAAATACAAAATATGTTAACATTATAAGGGAGGAAAACTAAATGAACGTTGTATTAGAAAACCTATTATTTAACGGAGTATTCCTGGCAATGGCAGGAGCCGCAGTGGCAGCACTTGCCGGGATTGGCAGTGCCATCGGCATCGGTATCGCCGGCCAGGCTGCGGCAGGTGTCATTTCAGAAGATCCAAAGAAGTTCGGACAGGCGCTGGTCCTGCAGGCTCTCCCCGGGACGCAGGGCATCTACGGACTCCTGATCGCATTCCTCATCATGACAAAGATCGAGCTTCTTTCTGGCAATCCAATCGACATCACCATGGCTCAGGGCGCCTACATATTTGCTGCGGCTATCCCTATCGGTCTTGTTGGCATTTTTTCGGGAATTGCTCAGGGCAAATCTTCCGCTGCAAGCATCATGCTCATTTCCAAGAGACCGGAGGAGCTGGCAAAAGGTATGGTATTCCCGGCTATGGTAGAAACCTACGCGGTCCTTGCACTGCTGATTTCCTTCCTGATGCTCAACGGCGTTTCGGTCTAAGTCAACTAAGTCAGTGATAAGGATGGAGTAATAATGAGTATTGAAAACATTACAGGCAAAATTCTGGCGGAAGCCCGGGACCAAAGTAAGCAGGTTCTGGAGGAAGCCGGCTATAAGAGCCGAATGATAGTGGAAAAAGCCACAGGGCAGGCGGAAAAAATTAAGAAGGACTTCCAAGAGCAGGCCGAAGAAGATGCACGTCTCCTAAAGAGCAGAAGAACTTCCGTGGCAGAGTTGGAAGTACGTAAAATGAGGCTCGGCGCCAAGCAGGCACTCATATCCCGCAGCTTTGACGCAGCTTTGGAGCAACTGGCCCATATGAATGAAGGAGAATACCTCGAATTTCTGGCGTCGGCAATTTTGGCGACCGGTGTAGTTGAAGGAGACCTCCTTCTCAATGCCAAGGACCGGAAAGCCCTGGGTGAAAAGCTGGTGAAAAAGTTTAACAGCATGGTCAAGGGAGGTAATCTTACCCTGGCAGAAGACACTATCGACGCAAAGGGTGGGTTTGTGCTTCGCAAAGGCTCCATGGAGATTAATTCGACCCTGGAGACCATGGTCAACGGTATCCGCGAATCAGCCACGACCGACGTAGTAAAAGCGCTGTTCGGCTAACAGGAAGTGTTAAAGGAGGAAGGACTTTGGGCATAGACCAAGGAAAAAAAGACTATGTTTTCGCTTCCTCACGGGTGCGCAGTGTTGAGAAATACCTGCTTTCCCGGGACAAAGCGGAGGCTATGATCGACAGCAAGACGCCGGAAGACGCGATGAAGCATTTGTATGATTTAGGGTATGGTGACGGCTCCGAGGCCCTCCCCGTCGGGCAGTTTGAAGCTCTGCTTGCCGCGGAAACGAAGAAGGTATATTCCTTTGTTTCCGGTATCGCTCCGGAGCGGGAGCAGCTGTTTCCTTTCCTGTATCCTTATGATTATCATAATTTGAAGGTCTTGATGAAAGCGGAGCTCCTGGATATAGATCCCCGGTCTTTCCTGATGGAAGTCGGTACGATTCCGGCAACCCAGATGACTGTTCTGGTCAGAGAGCGCAACTTCGTAGGTCTCACAGACAAGATGC
>JBAYOC010000078.1:0-6069 GCA_041678465.1 Anaerovoracaceae bacterium
GCAATTCCTACCCAGCAACAGAAACCCATAAAGATTGGCTTACCGCCGGTCTTTATCAGTTTTACGATGTTTGTATTCAAACCGATGGCCGACATGGCCATTATAATGCAGAATTTACTTAACTCCTTGATCGGGACGGTTATTTCTACAGGTAGGCTGAATACGGTGGTAATGATCGAAGCAAGAACAAAGTAGAGAATAAAGAAGGGAAAGATCTTCTTTAAGCTCACATTTGAATCCAACCCTTTTTCTTTCTTCGTACGGATGAATGCCAGCGCCAGTGTGATTGGAATGATAGCTAATGTCCTGGTTAGTTTGACTATGACAGCATCATCCAGGGTGTTGCTTCCATGTATTCCATCCCATGCGGCTGCGGCTGCGGTAACAGAAGAAGTATCATTTACAGCTGTTCCTGCGAAAAGACCGAAGCCTTCATTGGAAAGACCCATAGCACCGCCGAGGGTGGGGAATATCAATGCCGCCATGACATTGAAAAGAAAAATAACGGAAATCGATTGAGCGATTTCCTCATCCCTTGCACCTATGACAGGTGCAGCAGCAGCAATGGCAGAGCCTCCGCATATGGAAGAGCCCACGCCGACTAGTGTGGAAATTCTCGAAGGAACTTTCATAGCTCTGTAGATGACGAATGCAATGATAAGGGAAGTAGAGATAGTAGCAATAATGATAGGTAAAGACTGCTTACCTTTTGATAAAATGTCTGCGAAATTCATACCGAACCCAAGCAAAACCACTGAAAACTGTAGTATTTTTTTAGATGTAAATGCGATGCCTGATTGAAAGGAATCGTTTTGTCGAATAAAATACGCGACTAGCATCCCAATAAGAATGGCAAAAACGGGACCACCGACTACAGGCACAAGCCGCCCTAACCACCAGGATGGAACAGCGATACAAATGCATAAGAAGATGCCCTTCCAGGATTTCTTTATAAAGTCCATGATACTCTTTCACTCCACTACAATTTTGAAAACATGAACTTAGTGTACCACGATTTTATAAATTACAAAAGTTCCGCTTTGATTAATATTTGTTAAATTGTGCTAATTATAATGACTTAAGTGGCAAAATATGATAAAATTCGACATATTGATAATCGCTGATGGTTCCGCCATCGGCTAATTTTATGGGAGGGTTTTATAATGTCTTCAGGTATGATTGGTTTTGATTTCCTGATGATTCTGCAAGCAATCGCGCTTGGTGCAATCATCGTGGTTTCCTACGTCTACAATATACGGGCGGGGTTGATCCCTGCAGCAGTCTATGTATTGTCTTCTCTTATTTTGATGACAAGAGGGCCGAAAGGCCTGATGTTTCTAAGTACGGTTCTCGTCGTCCTGGGTGGCTTGTACCTGGCCAAGCTTCTGGAAAAGTATATACATAGTAAATTAGCTCTGCTCGTGGCGACTGCTGCAATCATTGTTGTAATCAATCATCTCCTTAATGTTTTTTATATTTCAATCGTGCATTTAGGTTTTTTCTACTTCAATTTCGGCTCCTTGCTCACCAACTTATTCTTCTCCATTGCTTCTACCCTGGGATGCTATGCCATTATCATGAAGAATCTATCTGCGCTATCCCGGCTCTCCGGCAAAAAAGAAGAAGCGCAGGAAGTACAGAGAGATACGATGGTAGATAACACGACAAAAAATAAATTTAGGAATTACTTCTCCAGCCCTTCCGAAGAATTCGTTTGTGCGCTGGGCAACAGCTATGTAGAGAATTTTATTGCGGACGGATCCATGTCCAACGGATTTGCCGTACTTAGCGATAAGCGTATCTACTTTAAAGGGAAATGCTACAGTCGCAACGGGAAGAGATTTATTAAGACCAATGAGGAACGGATTGTGGACGTAAAGGATGTCACCGGCACCGGATTCATCCACGCCAAGCCGTTGTGGATGATTGTAACAGCAATTTGTTCCTTAGTATTTGTTGTGATAACCATAGCTACAGAAGGGTTTGGAGTGGAATCCGACACCGCAGGCCAACTTCTTGCTCTTCTATTGGTTGGAGGGGTTGCTTCATTTATAGTATTTTTGGTAAAGTACTTCATTAACCGCCGCACCTTGTTCGAGATTACCTTTGCCGGTGGGAACATATCGTTTAACACTGCCTGGATCAATCAAAACGAGATCAATGTCTTTCAACGGAACATTCGCCTGGTAAAGGACACGCAAAGTGACCGGAGGGTGGAAAGCGAATCCAAGTCAGTTGCACCCCAAGGCTCACCTTCAAATAGCAGCGTTGCCGATGAACTGAAAAAATATGCTGATCTTTTGGAGAAGGATCTCCTATCACGAGATGAATTCGAGCAGATAAAAGCCGAGTTATTAGCCAAGAAAAAGGAAGATAATCTATAAAGGAGACGCATTACTTGAGTGAGACTGCAATCGTAAGCGTTCTCAGCAATAGCGAGGGGAGCGTAACGCTTAAACAAAATCAGATAGATATTGAAGGAGCATCCTACAGGTATGTGAACGGTTTTTTGAGCAAGGAATCCGGAAAAAGGATTATTGCAATGGAGAAACTGCTCTCTGTGAGCCAGATCACTGCCAGGTCAAAGAAACTCATGTTTTCCTTTGTTCTCGTAGGGGCACTGATCTCGGCTTTGCTGGCCGTTATTGAAAATATAAGGTACCTGTTGACCGACAAAAATGTTGTCTCCGTGATTCGATTTGTCGAAAGAAACCACGATACCGGGGCCATTCGTTTAGGTATGGAAACAGGTGCCGTAATTTTTGTCCTGGTAATCCTATTGAGTTATATTCTTTTGGCCTTTTTCCTTTTCTCCAGACGCAGATACTTGGAACTGTCATTTATTGGAGGAATCGTGCGCTTTAAGCTGGCCGGCATTAAGAAGCAGGAGGCAGAGCAGTTCATTCGGTCGGTTTATAATGTCAAAAGTAGAAAAGGAAAGTGATATCCATTTCTGTTATACTAAAAGCGCTTGCCGGAAAGGCAGGCGCGGAAAATACTATATTGAAGCCAGGTACCGGAGGTAGTACGCTGTTGATATATAGTATGCAAATGGAGCTGAATGGTGACATGAATATTTCAGAATGATCTGTACCAGGGGAGAGAATATGAAGATTTGTAAATTGTAAGAAAAGATGCGGCAGGGCTTAATCCTGCCGCATCTTGCTTTTTAGTGAAACCCGATCATTTTGTTATTTGAGCGGTATGCTGGCCATCTTCAAATTTATAGGCTATCTTATATCCCAATTTCTCAAAATCGCGGACCTTGATATAAGCTCTGCCATCCTTAAGGATTCCTGTCATATCGATCTGATCCTCTCCACGAACGATAAAGGCCTTCTTAGCATTTTGATCCCATGTCACCTTTTCGCCAAGGGTTTCAGTTATACTGCGAAGAGGTACATATAGACGGCTTTCTTTGATCAAATATTTCTCATACCGCATTGCGCTTTTATTTGAAAACGGGCTGTCTTTCTCCCTTTCATACGTTATAAAAACGTTGCCGCGATCATAATCCCACCATGATATTGTGGCCGACGTTGCAGCATTATAGCTGTTTTCCAGTAAATTCATCCCGTTTTCAAAATCATCGGATAAAATTATAGATGTCGGCAAATTAATTTCTACAGGTTCAATTGCCATATCACTTTCACTTACAAATGAAAATACTGTCTTACGATTATCCTTGAGAATTGTCTCCTCTCGCTGCTTATAGGTGTCGCCTGACTGTTGAACCGTAGCCTCATATTTCAAGCCGTCAAGGAAGTCTAGGTATCCTGCCTGTTCTGTGCTAATAAACATCTGCTTTACACCGGCAAGAACTGTGGACACTTTCATTTGACTTTCAGGACCAAAGAGTGCTTCAAGAGCAGCTTTTGTCTCAGCGGCTTCAGCCTCAGTTAAACCGGCATACTCCAATATTTTAATAGTGTAGTCTTTATATGCCCCCATAACTTTATCGATGTTGTCGATCATGTACTGAAGCAGATCAGTGATGAGAGCTTTCAACTGGCTCCCGTCAAGAGAGATCTTATAGCCCCCACTGATTTTGCTGAGCACACCTGTTGAAAATCCGGAAAATGCAGTTGTCAAGAAGTCGTAAGCATCATCATATATTTCCTGGTTCATTGACCCCATCATAGCGCGGATCTGAGCTGATTCTTCCGGGCTCATTCCATCATCGAGATACCCTACGAAGATATAGTCCTTGTCGTTAAAGGCCTTGAGAAGTCCGTCACGGAATTCTTTACTGTAATAGAGGGGATCCCACTTGCCGGCAAAGAGATCACTGCAGAAGTCGTAAACGCCTGCTACTAGTTCTTTTGAGATATACATACCCTTGCTCGCATCAAAGTACATATCTCCCATATTGTAGGTCTTATTGTTGAACTCCACATCAAAGTCTGCCTGAAATGCCATACTGTCTTTCAAATCCATGAGCATATTGTAATGGATCTTTATTTTTTGAGTTCCCTTTAATCCCAGATCTGATAACTCGGCAGCTACTTGCGTGTCAGAAGTATATAAGCCGTCGCTTGCAAGCTTGGCAGTCGTCTTGTCCACCAGAGCTGCTAATGCGTCAAAGTCAACTTCTCCGGTAAATACCCCTGTTACCTTGGAAGTTTCAGATGATAATTTTTTACTCATGTCGAGGTAAGCCAACTCTGCTTCTGAACATCCAATCAAAGAAAGCGCTACCAAAACAAAACACAGTAACAATGCAATTTTACTCTTCATCTTCCTTTTCTCTCACTTTCTTACAATATTGCATAATTTATTTCCATAATAACATAAAAACAATAGAAATATATGAAACTTATATACAAAAAACTGACAAATTTTGCAAGAAAGATACTTCTTTTTTGTGCATGAAAAGAGAGGAAGTAAAAATATTTCAGCACTCTATTACTAATGTTAAAGTATTAACTGCTATTCATGTCCCCATTATCTGACACCACAAACTTAGCTCCCGCAGTAGCCGGTTCAAATCTATTTGAACACATCAGACACATGGTATATACGGTAACACCTTCTTTGTTATGGAAAAGATGTCTGATGAAGAATACGAAGCGATTTTGGCGCAGAGAAGAATAGACGCAGACCTTGCTGCAAAAGCGATTCAATAAATAGAATTGATGATGCCCTTATGACAAAACAGGTACTCTGAAAAGGGTGCCTGTTTTTTTTGGCAATTTACAGACTGGCCAGACTCTCAGTGTAAGGCGGATAGAGAACTCCCTTTTCCGTAATGATTGCAGTGATCAGATCTGCATCGGTTACATCAAAAGCGGGGTTGTAGGTCTTGACCCCTTCCGGAGCCATGGGCTTGACATACCAGGCTTTGTATATTTCCTCTCCGGGCCGTTGCTCGATTGGGATATCCTTTCCCGTGGGGGTATTCATATCAATAGTGGATACGGGTGCATGAACATAAAATGGGATTCCGTAATGCTTGGCTAAAATCGCTACACCGGAGGTTCCAATCTTGTTGGCGGCGTCACCGTTTGCCGCTACCCTGTCGCAGCCCACCACCACAGCGTCGATCCAGCCGTTTTTCATTACGATGGAAGCCATGTTATCACAGATTAGAGTCACGTCGATACCGGCCTCTTGCAGTTCCCAGGCTGTAAGCCTCGCACCCTGCAGGAGCGGCCTTGTCTCATCGGCAAAGACCTTGAAATTGTAACCCTTTTCATGTCCTAAATAAATGGGAGCGAGAGCAGTGCCGTATTTTGCGGTGGCGATGGTGCCTGCATTGCAATGGGTCAAAATCCCCATGCCGGGCTTAAGGAGAGTCAGGGCGTGCTCGCCGATCTTTCTACATACGGCTTCATCTTCTTCCCGAATGGCATGAGCCTCAGCCAACATGGCCTGTATTATATCAGGGATACTCTTTTCTCTGTTGGCGACAATGCACTGCTCCATACGGTTCAGTGCCCAGAACAGGTTCACGGCAGTGGGACGAGATGAGCCAAGATAGGCCTTCACCTTTTTATATTCTTCATAAAATGTATCAAAGCTTGTTGCATTGCTTGCCTTCATGCCCAGATACGCTCCATAACCTCCTGC
>JBAYOC010000079.1:0-6057 GCA_041678465.1 Anaerovoracaceae bacterium
AACATCGTACGGATGGAATGCCGAAATGCCAATGTACAGGGGAAAGGCGAGGTAACGGTTCGCCAGTTGATCCGCGCCAGCTTGCGGATGCGTCCGGACCGCATCATTGTTGGGGAGGTGAGGGGGGCAGAAGTCATGGACATGCTCCAGGCTATGAACACAGGGCACGACGGGTCTTTGTGCACAGGCCATGGGAACTCCCCCCTGGGCATGCTATCCCGGTTAGAGGCCATGTATCTTACAGCAGCAAACTTTCCCGCGGATGCAGTGAGAGGGCAAATCGCCGAGGCAATCGATATTATCATACATATGGGACGGATGCCCGACAAGAGCCGAAAGGTACTGGAGATTGTAGAAGTGTGCGGTTTTCAACAAGGGAGCTATGTTATAAATCCGCTCTTTCGCTATCAGAGTGATGAGGGTCTTATCCCCACAAACAATAGAATGAAGGACACAATAAAAGCGCAGTTGAAAGGAATTGCACTATGATACCGGATTACAGAGTTTATTTCCTAAGCAGAAAGCAACGTTTGATATTTTATTCGGTGGCAGTAGCAGTTTTAAGCGGTTCCGCTTATTTATTCTACAATCATCTGATAATTTCTCTGCTGTTCTGCTGCCTGGTGTATCCCGCCTCTACGTATTATTCCAAGTACTTGGCTGAGAAACGCCGTTGCGAGTTGACCTATCAGTTTCGAGATTTGTTGTATGCAATTTCTTCCTCCATTTCAACAGGGAGATCAATGAAAGAATCTCTTAAGGAAGGCGGGTATTCAATGGAGCTGATCTATGGGAAAGATGCCTGTATCTGTGGGGAACTGAAGTATATGATCGTCCGGATGGAGGAGAGTAAAGAGACAGAAGAGTTAGTTTTGCAGGATTTTGCTCATCGGAGTGCAATTCCCGATATCATTAGCTTTTCCGATGTCTACGCCATAAGCAAAAGAACGGGCGGAAATATGGAAAAGGCCATACGCAAGGCTGTAGCAATTTTGATAGATCGGATTGAACTAGAAAGAGAAATACGGACGCTCACAGCACAGAAAAGGATGGAGTTCATCATCCTGACCGCAATGCCTCCGGCAATGCTCTTATTGCTCCGAGCCACTTCGGAGCAGTACCTAGCAATCATGTATCAAACCATTGCGGGAAGAATTCTAATGACAATCGCCTTTCTTGCAATAGGAGCGGCACTTGCTATAGGGATTCGCATGACCCACATAAGGTTGTAGTATGGGATACTGGGAGAGAAAATGATTATCAATAAACTGCTGCCTGATCCGGAAACGATCACGGAGAAATACGGAAGGCTCTGTAAGCAGGAGGATGCCGCGGGAACAATTCAAAAAATACGGAATAATATCAGACAAACTTACTTACTGTTATTGTTTCTATTTCTCCTGTCCTTAGGAACAGGAATTTACCGAAAGCTCACTAACAACGGAGAAAACATGGATCTCATAGCCACCGCTTTCTTATTCGCTACCCTATTCTTTATTATTTATAAAAAAAGATACAGCGCTATCGATAAGCAAATCCGAAAGACGAAAGAAGCTATCATTGATGATTTTCCCGAGTTCATAGACAAGCTAATCCTTCTTCTGAATGCAGGAATGGTCACGGAAGCTGCTTTGAAAAAGATTACCTTCGACTATGAGAAGTTCCGGGAGATCACAGGAAAAAGACCACTCTATGAAGGGTTATCAGATGTAAACAACAGGATGCAGAAGACCAACTCCACCTTCCAGCGCGAACTGTCTGCATTTGCTGTAAGGAGTGGCGTTCGGGAGCTATTGCGCTTTTCCGCTATTGTTGATGATAATCTAAACAAGGGCAGTGGGCTGGTGGAAAAGTTGGAAGGGGAAGGAGAGCTGCTATGGATGGCGAGAAAAAAGCGAGCAGAGGAAAAAGCAAGAGTGGCAGAGACCAAACTATCTTTCCCTCTGATGTTGTTGCTGTTATCCGTTATGTTAATTACAACAGCACCCATGCTGTTGACCATTTAGATATTTCAAGAAAGGAGCAGATCATATGAACCTTAAGAGCAAGCGAGGCATGGAAATGGTACAAGTTGCCATACTGATCGCAATCGCCGTAACGCTAGGGCTCATTTTCCGCGAACGCATCATGGACTTCATCGATGGTACGTTTGACAGTCTGGAGAGCAGCGGTTTTTAATGAAAAGATCCAAAAAAGGCTCTGTTTTCGTGGAGGCAGCCCTTGTTTTTCCATTGATCATAGTAACGGCAGCACTGCTTATCAACTATGCAGTAGGACACTATGAAGAGGTAAGAGAGCAGACGATGAGTCACGAAATGCAGCGGGAAGCATCCATGGATGGCGAAACCATCCGCAAAGGCGAATGTGAATTCGTGCGCAATATAGATTTCCTATTGGAGGAGATATGAATGTTTGTGGGAAAGGTAACAAAAAAGGAACAACAACCGTATTTCTCTGCATGATTCTGTCCACCCTGTTGCTTTTAGTGAGCATGTTGGGAGAGGCAACAGCGGGGATGGCTTCCAGATCCTATGCCAACTCGGTCCTTGATTTAGCAGGACGCTCTATACTATCAGAATATGACCGGTCGTTGAAATCCCGATACGGCATTTTCGGGTTTCTGATGGAGAAAGATGGTATAGAAGCCGGAATGGAGCATTATGTGAACGAGAGTTTTAAAACCGGTTTTGGCAAGACGAGGCTCCTTCCATTATCCTTAGTAGATATTCAGGTGGATCTCTCTGAGCAAGTTATGACGAACCCGGAATTGCTAAAACAGCAGATATTGGATCACATGAGCTATCGCGTATTCTTTGATGTACTCCATGTATTAGATGCATTGGAATTACTAAATGATGAAGAAGGCCAGCAGACAGGAGAGGGCGAGGCGGAGAATACCGGGAGCAAGAAGATGCGAACCCTGAGGAATGACAAGGTGATTCGGGAGCTTCCTTCAAGATTGCTACAGGGAATGGATGGTGGATTCAAGAGCATTTTAGAGATGCCTCTGCCGGGTGAAATGCATCAGATAGCATATAAAGAACTCTGTTTGAACCTGTACATTTTGAAATATTTCCGCCATGACCTGGATTCATCCCAATGGAACAATACCTTTTACTCTAACGAAGTCGAATATATCCTATGTGGCCGTTTGAGCGATGAAGCCAACCACAATATCGTTTACCTGTCTCTTCTGGCATACCGAACAATGATAAATGCCGCACATATCTATGCAGATGGGGATAAATGGGAAGCGGTAACTTTAGCGGCAACCTTGGCAGGCGGCGGTGTAGCTTCACCTGCTACACTAACGGCAATTACAGGTATCTGGGCCGGTGCAGAGGCAGCAAGCGATATGAATCGGTTACTCAAAGGATGGAAGGTACCACTGATAAAAACGGCGGAGGATTGGGTGCTGGATCTGACAAAAGCATTGGAGGGCAATGTGGACCCCAGATTGGAATCGTCCGAAGAGGAAGAGGGTTTAAGCTATGAAGACTATCTTTTTCTAATGCTCTGTTTTAAGAACGATGAGAGCAAGCTGATTCGGATCATGGACCTGATTCAGATCAACTTGAAAGGTCAAACCAATGAGGACTTTGCTATGAGTAGGTGCTTCTCAGGTTTTCGCTATCATTCAACAGTGGTACGAGAGACAGGATTTCCGGGCGTGCTTTCGGGTCGCAGCGGAGAATTCTCCGGAACACATGCTTATTGAGGCGGGGCTATGAACAAGAGAGGCTCTTTATTCGTTGAAGCGGCAATCTTATTTCCCATGTTTCTGTTGGCTATCTTATCAATCTGTGTTTTAATCCGCATTATCGGAACAGAAGAAAACACAGCTGAATCTTTCGTGGAAGAGGGGCAAAAGATAGCAAAAGAAGCTTATGTAACGCAGTTGGATGTCATACCGGAGAGCTATAGCGTTGAATTGTTTGAAGGTATCGTTCATGGAACGCTACTGGAGCTTCGCATGCTGGAGAGGTTAAAAAATGAAGACAGGCTAGTGAGAAATCCCCGCATAGACCGGTTTGAATATTTGTATACGGAAGGAGATCAATCGGGCTTGATCCACTGCAGCATTGCTTACGACATACTGCTTCCCATGCCCTTGAATTTTCATAGACGGCCGGAGTTTGAGCAGCGCTTGTTGTTTCGAGGATTCATCGGAGCTGAAAACCATGGGGAAGGAATGGGTTTTGACTCCATGGAGGAGCCCGATGACGCTTCAATTGTATATGTTTTTCCCCGGGCGGGAGAGCGGTTTCATCAGCTTCAATGCAGGATCATAGAAGTTTATCCGCGGGAAAAGATATTATCCCCATCTCTAGGCAAAAAATATTCTCCTTGCAAACTCTGCAATGCAGATTTGCTGCCTTGGGGAAGCAGAGTATATTGCTTTGATACATCAGGGAAGGCCTATCACAAAGGAAGCTGCACTACAGTGGAGCGATATGTTGTCGGAATTGACAGAGAGGAGGCAATAGAAAATGGATACAGCCCTTGTGCCTATTGCGGCGGTTGATATGGAGGGAGAAAGGAATAGAAGTTCCATTTTGATAAGCGGAATAGAGGCGGAAGTAATCGAATCCGGTGGTAGGCGTTTTTTCAGCTTACTGTTGGAAGAGAGCCAAATCCCGAAATACCGAAGAAAAATATTAGAGAACAGGGATTGTCGGCAATTGCTTCCAATGCAATTCATCTGTGAGCAGAACAAGCTGCGTGCTTGCTATGATTATGGAGGCTTCTTGCAGCTAAAGGCAATGTATCGTGAGTGGCGAAAGGATGGAATCAATCTAGCTTTAGAGAACCTTGCGACGATTGTTTCTGTCACAGCTTCCATAATGTCCGCAGAAAACTATCTGTTTTCCTGTGAAGATCTTTCGCTGCATGCGGACACGATTTTCATTTCTCCGGCTAGCGGTGAAGTCAGGCTGGCATACATACCGGAACCTCAAACTCCTGAAAGTATTTCGGTTAAAATAGCCTCCTTGATCCTGGAGACAGTACAGCTAACCAGTGATGAACAATGGACTGTTTATGGGGAGGAAGTGTGTGACAGAATTATGTCCTGTAACGAGTCTATGAGTGGGATTGAAAAAATACTTCTCGATAAGGGGAGGGAAATCAGCGGCAAGGGATGGCCGGAAAAGTCAGAGATGAGGCGGATCGTCGGAAATAATAAGCCGGGCGGATGCCCGGCTTGATTACGATGTAGTTTGAGATATTTATTGGAAGTCGCGGTCTCCTCTAAAGGGCCTTCTTTCCTGCTTTTTCTTGTCTCTGCACACCTTACATCTTTTTGGTTCGTTGTCAAAACCCTTTTCTTTGTAGAATTCCTGTTCACCAACAGTGAAAACAAATTCGGAACCGCAGTCCTGACATACGAGAGTCTTGTCTTCCATTTACTTTTTCTCCTCCGATATTCTTAAATATTAATATTTAAAATAGGTGAATGGAAACGATTAAAAAGATGATCGGACCATTTGGGTATTTTAAATATCTCATTGCCATTATATAGGAAAAAAAATGCCCTGTCCATTAAAAAACAAAATATTGTAAAATTTCTAACAACATACGACAAGATTTCACAGGGCAAAAACTCCCGTTAATACTTTATGTTTTATGGTATACTAGTGTAAGACTTATTGGGAAAGGGGTTCCTCATGAAGAACTTTATAACAAATTGGACTTATAGAAAGCACATTGTAGCAGAAACTTTATGTTATGCTTCCATCGCTCTGGTCGGCAATGCCTTTTTCGGTAAAATCCCCGTTAAAAGCGAGAAAAGTTGCTACCCTATTGAAGTGTGTAAGAGTATGCCAAAGAAGCAGAAAGCTTTTAATTGTATGCTCATCAGCTGCATGGTAGTAGATTTTACGGCAAGCTATTTTCTTTTGAAGGGGTTGAAGAAGATAGCAAGAAACGGTACTTCAAAATAGAGGAACGGTAGCTGATGTTAGGATATGTAGTGCCGGATAAACCGGAACTGAAAATAAGAGAGTTTGAGTTATATTCCGGCTATTACTGTGGAATTTGTAAGTCTGTAAAACACAG
>JBAYOC010000080.1:0-6052 GCA_041678465.1 Anaerovoracaceae bacterium
ATCTGTTTTTCCATAGCAGACTGGATATCTCTCGGGGGTACGATGTTCTTCACTTCCACCCTGTTGATTTTGATGCCCCAGGGATCCGTTGCCTCGTCCAAAACGATTCGTATCTTTGTGTTGATATGCTCTCTGCTGGTAAGGGTCTGGTCTAACTCAAGATCCCCGATGATGTTTCGCAAGGTGGTAGCAGCCAGATTTTCTATTGCTGCCATGGGATTGGCCACACCATAGGCGTAGAGCTTTGGATCTGTGATCTGAAAGTAGATTACGGTATCGATCTCCATAGTAACGTTATCCTTTGTGATAACGGGCTGAGGAGGGAAGTCTATGACGTGCTCTTTAAGGGATACCTTTCTGGCAATTTTATCGATTAGAGGGATTTTGATGTGAAGTCCCACCTGCCAGGTCCCGTTATAGGCACCCAGGCGCTCGATTACATAGGCGTTGGCCTGGGGGACAATCCGAATGTTGGTTGCGATAAGATAAATAGCGATAATGATCAATAGCAGGATGGGAATAAAATTAATAATAAAATCCATAATTATACCTCCGTATTATGATTTTCTTCCAAGGGTCTTACCACAAGTTTGACCCCTTCCACTCTCAAAACGCACACGGCTGTTCCCTCGATCAGAGAGCCTCCAATATCTGAAATGGCTGTCCAGATCTGCCCTTGGACTTTTACCTGTCCCGTGTTGTGCGGGGAAATCTCTTTAATAACGATACCTGTCTCTCCCGGCAGAGTCTCCACATTGGTTTTTTCACTGCCTATTTTAAGCTTCTTTTCCGCTAATGGCCGGGTGAAATAAAGAAGCAGTATGGATACGGCAAGGAAAACAATCACCTGGACAAACTCAGGGGCCCCCGCAATAGCAACAATGCTGGCTACAACCCCGCCAATGGTAAACCAGATGGTTGTAAGCCCCATTGTAATGCCCTCAATGATGGCAAAAACTACGGCGATAGCGATCCAGATCAATGCAGTGCTTACTGTGTAACCCAGTATCTCCATAAATGATTTATCCCCTTTCTTTGTACTAATAATACCATGAAATCTGTCAAAGGGCTACTTCTTGTCGGCCAACTCTTTGTCGAGTAGTTTAAAAAGCATATCCAGGCTTTCCTCTGCCGGATAGGTCCCCACGGGCTCACCCTTCCGGAACAAGGCCCCGCGGCCGTTTCCAAATGCCACCCCCACATCAGCTTCCGCCGCCTCGCCCGGTCCATTCACCTCGCAGCCCATAACAGCTATTTTGATGGGCCTTTGCCCTTCTATTAGCCATTTTTCCTGGTAGGGTTTAAGCCTTTCCTCCACCTGATCGGCCAGCGAAACCAAATCAACCTTAGTCCTTCCGCAGGTTGGACAGGATATGAGATCGATGCCGCTCTTTCGAAGACCCGCCGCCTTTAGAAGCTCTTTCGCAAAGCGAACCTCTTCCACGGGATCCCCTGTCAGAGATATGCGCATGGTGTCGCCGATTCCGGCTAATAACAGGGCTCCAATCCCTACCGCCGATTTCAATTTACCGGTGGTTATCGTTCCGGATTCTGTTATCCCGATATGTAAAGGGGCGTTCAACTGCTCTGCCACAAGGAGGTGAGCATCGTAATTCAGCTTCACATCAGACGATTTCAAGGAAACGACTATATCATGAAAGTCCATATCTTCAATGAGCTGAACCATTTTCAATGCGCTCATCGCAAGAGCTTCTGCTGTGACTCCTCCATATTTCTTGAGCAGGGGCCTCTCCAGTGAGCCTGAATTCACGCCTACCCGGATGGGAATTTCACGGTCCTTGGCCGCCTGTAGCACAGCTTGGACTCTATCTCCGGCCCCGATGTTTCCGGGATTTATCCTTACTTTATCCGCCCCGTTTTCAATGGCGTGTAGAGCAAGGCGATAATCGAAATGAATGTCGGCCACCAAGGGAATTCTTATGGCTTTCTTAATCCGACCGAGAGCTTCTGCCGCTTCCCGATCAGGCACAGCGCATCTTACGATTTCACAACCCGCGTCCGTAAGCCGGGCAATCTGTTCCACCGTGGCCTTCACATCACCGGTGTTTGTATTTGTCATGGATTGAATGGATACAGGCGCTCCGCCGCCTATAAACACATCCCCTACCCTTACCTGTCTTGTCATATCTTTCCTCATTGGCATTTCCTATCAATTCAAAATAAATCGACCTACATCCTGTACCACTAGATAAATCATCAAGGCAAAGAGCAGCATGAGTCCGGCAAAGTGAATCTTGGATTCCACCGAATCCGTTATCGTCTTTCCGGTAACCTGCCGGATTACGAGAAACAGCAACCTACCGCCGTCTAAGGCCGGTAAAGGCAACATATTGACGATAGCCAGATTCAGACTGATCAGCGCCGTTAAGTTTGCAATATAAAAGATCCCCATCTTAGCCTGATCGTTGATTATACTGACGATTCCCACTGGGCCAACCAGGTCCTTCATAGAGCCCCCGCCGGTAAACAGTAGCTTCAGGTAGCTGAGCATTTCCCCTGCCAGCTCCCAGGTACTCGATACGCCTGCTATCAGCGCCTTACCAAAAGAATGCTCCAGCCTGGAAGTAATACCGATGACTCGCCTTCCCTCTTCATTGATGCTCACACCACTGATCAGAGTCATCTTCTTACCATCTCTCTCTACGAGTATATTGACGGTTTCCCCTTCACTGGCGGCCAGGGTACCGGTCACATCATTCCAGCTTTCAATCTTCGTCTCGTTAATCTGCACGATCCGGTCCCCGGGCACAAGCCCTGCCTTAGCTGCAGGAAAGCCCTCCGAGACCATATCGATCACATTGCTTGTCATTCCTATGGCCATGGCTACGATGGTAATGATTACTATGGCGGTGATCAGGTTCATAAAGGAACCGGCCACAAGAACCACCCCACGCTGCAAAGGTGATTTGTTGTTGAAGGATCTGGGATCATCGGAATCTTCATCCTCGCCCTCCATCTTCACATAACCGCCTATTGGAAACGCCCGCAGCGAATACGCGGTCTCACCCTTACCGAAATGTAAGAGAGCGGGCCCCATTCCCAGGGAAAATTCATTCACCCGAACTCCCACCGATTTGGCAGCCACAAAATGACCCAGCTCGTGAACGAAAATCAACAGACAAAATATTAAAATCGCGTATATTATGGTTACTCCCATATCAATAACCTCTCCCTAATTTCCCCATCAACCTCCAGGATATCATTCAGATCCATATTGTACCGGGGTATGTGCTGTTCCAGCACCTTCTCAATGGTATTCTGAATTTCTATAAATGAAATCTTCCCCTCTAGAAACTGCTGCACCAGCACTTCATTAGCAGCATTTAATGCTACAGGATAGCTTCCTCCCAGCTTCAACGCTTCGTAGGCCATGCCCAGACAGCGAAAAACCTGCAGGTCCACCGATTCAAAGTGCAATTGCCCAAGACGGAAGAAATCCACTCCTTCGCGGTCGTTTTCCAACCTGTCCGGATAGGTGAACGCATAACTTATGGGCACTCTCATGTCCGGCATTCCAAGTTGCGCCATGATTGAACCATCCGTAAACTCCACCATAGAGTGTATAATGCTCTCCCTTTGGACCACTACCTCAATGATGTCCGGATCTACATCGAATAGCCATTTGGCTTCAATGACCTCAAGGCCCTTGTTCATCATTGTGGCCGAGTCAATGGTAATCTTGCTACCCATGCTCCAGTTTGGGTGTTTTAAGGCCTGCTCCACCGTGACCTCCGCAAGCTCGGAAAGGGTATACCCTCTGAATGGCCCTCCGGATGCAGTGAGTAGTATCCGCCGGATCTTCTGTTCTTCATTTCCCTGAAGCGCTTGAAAAATAGCGCTATGCTCACTGTCCACTGGAAGGAGACGTACTCCCTTTTCCTCTAAAGCCTCTCTGACGATGGCACCACCGGCAACCAGGGTCTCCTTATTTGCCAGAGCAATATCTCTGCCGGCATGGATGGCGGAAAGGGTTGGCTCCAAACCTCGCATACCAACCAGTGCGTTGAGAACCATCTCGCAGTCAGCCTGTGCAGCAGTTTGCGTCAGTCCTTCTTTTCCCCAAAGCAATTCCGTCTTAGGGAACTGTCTCTTTAGACGCAATGCATCCGCTTCCTGTTCCACACATACGACATCAGGATGAAATTCCAAAATCTGCTCCCTCAGTGCATCTACACGCCTGCCGCAGGTCAGAGCAGTAATCGTAAACCGATCCCGGTTCTTTTTCACCATATCTAAGGCCTGAGTTCCTATAGAACCCGTAGAGCCTAGTATTCCTATCTTCTTCATTAGAATATTACCAACATTATATAATAATACACAAAAGGTGCGGTAAAAAGCACACTGTCAAAGCGATCCAAGATTCCTCCATGGCCGGGTATTAGATTTCCGTAATCCTTAATTCCCATCTTCCGTTTGAATACCGAAGCCGTTAAGTCCCCCGCCTGCGCAACAATGCTACCGAAAAATCCAATAAAGATGAAATGTATCATTGATTCCTCGGATAGTAGATACCCAAAGACAAAGCACAGAATCACGCTGCCGGCAATGCCTCCAATGGCACCCTCAATGGTTTTCTTGGGGCTGATTTTGGGACAGAGCTTGTGTTTCCCCAAGAAGTAACCGGTGAAATATGCCATGACGTCCGTGCCAAAGGCGGTGAGGATCACCAGCCAGATCATGTTTCCCATCCCCGTTCGGTCTATAAGCACTACGTGGAAAGAGAAAAAAACAACATAGAAAACACCCATGACCGTTGCCATGCCGTCGGCCAACTGCCTCTCCTCTATTTTGAAGAGGTAGAGAAGGCTGGCTGCGACTACGGCAAAGAACCATAGCATATACATGTGAAGCCCTTCGCCAAAAACAGCCAGTGCGTACAGAGCTACTGCGGAAATCCAGCCGATCCAATGATTAGGCCGAATTTTAAGGACTTCAAAACCTCTGTAAAATTCGCTCACCCCAACGACTGCGATCAGCAAGCAAGCGGCCCATAGCAATGGACCCCGATAATACAAGACTACCAATAAGGGCAGCAAAATCACACTTGATAGTATTCTTGTCTTCATTTGACCCCTCCAAAACGGCGTATTCTGTTCGTGTATTCTACTATGGCCTCCTCATATCGTTTCGGTGTGAAGTCCGGCCAGTAAACCTCACTGAACACAAATTCACTGTATGCACTTTGCCACAGCAGAAAATTAGAAAGTCTCATTTCCCCACTGGTTCGTATGACAAGATCCGGATCCGGTATATTCTTTGTGAAAAGGTACTGGGAAAAAACTTCATCTGTCAAGTCTTCAGGCAACAATTTACCGGCAGCCACATCCTCCGTAACACCTTTTACCGCATACAGGATCTCGTCCCTGCTCCCGTAGTTCAAGGCAATATGAAATCGAAGCCCTGTATTATTTTTCGTTTTCTCCAAGGCTTCCTCCAGTTTCTTCACAGCCTCTTCGGGGAGCTTCCTATAGTCACCCAGCACGTTGACTTTCACGTTGTTCTCATGAAGCTCCGTCAGTTCCTTATCCACATAATGAACAAGGATTTTGAAAATTCCGCCCACCTCTTCACTGGGTCTCCGCCAGTTTTCCGTAGAGAAGGCATATACAGTTAAGTGCTTGATGCCCAGGGTGGATGAGCGCTTTACGACTTCCTTTAACGCTTTCATCCCTGCATTATGCCCCGCAAGCCTGGGAAGATTTCTCTTCTTTGCCCATCGTCCGTTGCCATCCATTACGATGGCAACGTGATCTGGAACTCTTTCAAACTCCAAGTGAACATCTCCTTTGTTAAGAAAGGGACGGTTTTCATGCTTTACCGTCCCCCACTGCATTTTGATTTCAATGAAGCATTTATCAATCACCGAAAATGATCCGGTACTTTGCACAAAGTGAGCCGGTATATACCTCCGATAAGCTCTTGTTTTACCACTCTGAAATAACCGTCATCCAACGGTTTGCGAGGGGGCGCTGTAACTTCTGTCATCCATGGAAGCCCTTGGGCTGACAGTATCTCGGTGGCCTTTTCTTCG
>JBAYOC010000081.1:0-5983 GCA_041678465.1 Anaerovoracaceae bacterium
GGAGCATACACCTTAAAAGAAGGGACAGCCATGAAGCTGTTATCCGCAGAGGTTGGGGAAGGTGTTGCCGGCGATTCGCCGGGGCGCATCAAAGAGGTGAGCAAAGGGGGCATACTGGTTGCCGCCGGCAGGGGTGACCTGTTGATTACCCGCATTCAAATGCCCGGAAAGCAGGCAGTGGATGTTTCGGAATATATAAAAGGGAATAAAATTGAAATTGGTACTTTTTTAGGTTAAAATATAAGTCGGAGGGAAGAAGAATGGACGATAGCCGAAAGACAGCATATCTCACATTGATGGATATTGAAAACAAAAAGGCTTATTCCAACCTTGCGCTGAATCACTACATCGCAGTTTCAAAGCCGGATTCCAAGGCCTTCGTCAGGAGACTGGTTTACGGTGTACTGGAAAACCGCATGTATTTGGATTACATTATCGAACACTACCTGAAGGATCCTTCCCACAAGCTGGGAGCCCGGGATCGTACCATTTTGCGCTTAGGGCTCTATCAGCTGGCTTTTATGGACTCCGTTCCGGCCTATGCCGCGGTTACGGAAACAGTGGAACTGGCAAAACGCTACTGCAAAGGCAGAGATGGTTTTATCAATGCGATACTTCGCAATTATTTGAGAACAAAGGATGAAATCACACTGCCTGATAGGCAATCGGATGAGATTGCCTTTCTTTCCATTAAATACTCCTATGCGCCCTGGATTGTACAGATGTGGATCGGGGAATTCGGATCAGAATTTACAGAAGAACTTTTGGCGGCGGGAAACAAGACCCCTGAATTGGTGATACGCCCGAATTTGCTGAAGAACCGGAAGAGAGCGCTTAAAAAGCGCCTCGAGGGGAAGGGTTATGAGGTACACGACGGTCGCATGAGTCACATTGCCCTTCGGGTGAAGGGAGAGGACCTGCTGAGCACCCACTCATACCAGAGCGGATTATTTTCCGTACAGGACGAGAGCTCCATGGTAGCGGTGGATTTATTAGATCCGAAACCAAATGAATTTATCATGGATGTCTGCGCGGCTCCCGGCGGGAAAACCATGTACATTGGCGAACGCATGGACAATAGGGGCCGCATTCTTGCCCGGGATCGGTATAAAAAGAAGCTGGATTTATTAGCTAAAGATGCGGAAAGATTGGGTATTTCTATAATTGAACCGAGTACCTGGGATGCGGAAAAAGTAGACGGCACAATGTCGGAGCAAGCGGACAGGGTTCTCGTAGACGCACCCTGCTCGGGCTTGGGAATCGTGCGAAGAAAGCCCGAAATAAAGTATAAAGAATGGGATGGAGAACTTGAGAATTTGCCGGAGATACAGATGCGTATATTGAATGCATCCTCCAGATATGTAAAGATGGGCGGCACTCTTGTCTACAGCACCTGCACCCTGAACCCGGCGGAAAACCAGGATATCACTTCGAGGTTTTTGAAAGAAAACCGCGAGTTTATCAAAGAAGAAAGTATACAACTTTTTCCTAACATCAATGACACAGATGGATTTTATATCTGCAGGATGATACGTCGATAACAACGGAGATGAATATGCAACAATCAGCATGCGCAACGGATAAGGGTAAATTGAGAACGGTCAACGAAGACTCCATGCTCTGTATGGATGACATGAGCTTCTATATGGTGGCTGACGGTGTGGGCGGACATAATTCCGGTGAAATAGCCAGCAAGCTTGCCGTGGAGCTGACGAAAGCCCATTTGACCGCCAATCCACCGGAACGAGTAGAGGAGTCGGATCTTCCGGACTTTTTTAATCGCCGCTTACGGGAGGTCAATAAGGAAATCTACACGAGAGCGGCTTCCGTAAAAGAGAACGCGGGAATGGCTACCACGGCGGTGATGTTGCTGATTCGACAAATGAGAGCTTACATAATAAATATTGGAGACAGTCGCGCTTACCTTTTCCGTAAAGGCATGCTTCAAAGGGTGACAGAGGATCATACCTATGTGAGCGAGTTGTTGAAGCAGGGACGCATCAGCAAGGCAGAGGCCGAGGTTCATCCAAAGAGGAACATGATTACCAGAGCGCTTGGAAGTGAAGAAACTATGATTCCCGATTTCTTCCAACTCGACTTGACCATCGGTGACCGCATCTTGCTGTGTACCGACGGTCTTTATAATGAAGTGAGCGATGAGGAAATCTGTGCAATGATCGAAAGCAAACCCAATTCTGAGGAACTGGTTCTTGCACTGATAAGAAGCGCCTGCGATAATGGCGGTAAGGATAACATCACAGTTTGCTGTGTCGAGATATGAAGACAAGGAGAGAATTATGAGCAGCAGAGCACTGGCTGACAGATATGAATTAATGGAAAAGATCGGCGACGGAGGCATGGCGGTAGTCTATAAATCGAGAGATAAGCTACTGAATCGCTACGTCGCTGTTAAAATACTGAAACCCGAGTTTACAAAGGACTATAAGTTTATCGAGAGCTTTCGCAGAGAGTCGCAGGCAGCTGCAAGTATGTCTCATCCTCACATTGTCAACATCTACGATGTTGGCAGAGAGGGCAATATCAACTATATTGTGATGGAACTGGTGGAAGGCCAGCCTCTGTCTGCTCTGATTCAAGAAAAGGGCGCATTGAAACCCCGGGATGCAGTAGTCATTACCCGGCAGGTTGCATCCGCTTTGGGGCATGCTCACAAGAATCACATTATACATAGGGATGTAAAGCCTCACAACATCTTGCTGACGGCTGACGGAACTGCAAAAATAGCAGACTTTGGCATTGCAAAAGCTATTAATGCAGGGACTATCGTCAGCAGCGATGAAACCATCATGGGATCGGTGCATTACTTCTCTCCCGAACAGGCAAGGGGAGGTTATGTAGATGAGAAATCTGATATCTACTCCTTAGGTATTGTCTTGTACGAGATGCTTACAGGGCAGCTGCCCTTCGATGCAGAAAATCCTGTTGCTGTGGCCATGAAGCATATGAACGAGGAAATGATACCTCCTTCCGCGCTAGTTCCCGATATCCCCGTTGAGGTGGAAGAAATCGTGCTGAAAGCCACGGACAAGTATCAGACTAACCGGTACAAATCAGCGGATGAGATGGTAGAAGCCTTGACAAAGGCCAACATGAGTACCATAGGAGTCTATGGCGGCTATGGAAGGGGCAGAAATCCGGACTCTGACAAGGATATGAGTGCGGCAAACGAACAAGTGGGCGAAGATATTTCGGAAGTTCCCGTAAATGAAGCAGATGCAGGAGTAAAAGGTGTGAAGGGTAAAAAGAGAAAATTCCGTTTGAACAAGGTTAAGATAGCAGCAATTGTGTTGGCTCTGATCGTTGCCGTACCGGTAAGTCAATTCATACTGGCGGCCATTGAGCGGGGGGCAGCACCGGTGGAGGTAACGGTACCTTCCGTAACCGGAATGACCTATGAGGAGGCAGAGGCTGAGCTCGCTGCACAGGAATTAAAAATCGAGATGGGAGAAGAAGTGGCCAGTGCTGATCACGAGGAAGGATTGGTCGTTTCCCAGGATCCCTTAGCGGAGATGGTTGTCAAGACAGGCACAACGGTTAAGGTAAACATCAGTAAGGCAATAGCTGAAAACACCATTCCTTCCGTAGTGGGAAAGACGCTGAGCGATGCTGTCTTCCTTCTGGAGAGCTACGGGTATGAGAGAGGCGGAGTTGGTGAAGAATACAGTGAGATGCCCAAAGGTGTAGTTATAAGGCAGTCACCCCAGGCAGGAGGCTCAGCCGACCCCGGAACCAAAGTCAATCTAGTGGTCAGTTTGGGCGAGGAGATTACAACAACCACTGTTCCCAGCCTTTTTGGAATGACGATAGATGAAGCGAAAGCTGCTTTGGAGAGAGAGGGATTGATACTAGCCTCTGATATACAATACGCCCCCAGCAATGAATATGCAGAGGGCCTCATAGCAGGACAGAGCGTTTCCCCCGGATCCGGTGTGGAAACAGGAACACAGGTTACGGTCACCTTGAGTACCGGACCGGATGAAAGTGCAGGAACACAGGTGGTGGAGATCCCCATTTCCTACAGTGCAGCACAAAATGAAGTGTTCTATCTTACGGTCATGGTATCCGACGACGCCGGGGTAACGACTCCCATAAACTATGAACAGCGAATCAAGAGCAACGGCTCGGAGACCTTCTCCATGACCGGCAACGGCCAGGGTTCAGTGAAGATATACTTTGACAATGCTCTTGTTCAGGAATACATCGTTGATTTTGACAGTGGGGTTGTGCTTTGATGGAAGGTACCATCGTAAAGGGCATAGGAGGGTTCTATTACGTCGATACGGCGGATGGGCTCTACCAATGCAGAGCCAGAGGAATATTTCGCAAGAATGGCATGACGCCCTATGTGGGCGACCGGGTGGAGATTGAACCTCAGGATGATGAAGAGGCAGTCATTAACCGAATCTTTCCGCGCAGGAATCAATTTATTCGACCGCCCGTAGCAAATGTTGACTGCTTGATTATTACGGCGGCCTTGAAAAAGCCGGAAGTCAACCTCTATATTGTCGACAAGTTTCTCGTTATGGCAGAATACCAGCACACGGATATCGGAATCTGCTTGAACAAGATAGATCTGGCTGAGCCGGAGCAAATCGATGAATTTCGGAAGATCTATGAAAGCATTTACCCTGTGATTTGCGTAAGCGGAAAGACGGGGGAGGGCCTGGAGGAATTGCAGAAATTTCTCGGCGGTAGAAAATGCGCCTTTGCCGGACCTTCCGGTGTGGGTAAATCTACATTGCTGAACCATCTGGAAGCCACAGTCATGGTGGAGACCGGGGAAATTAGCGAGAAATCCCAGAGAGGAAAGCATACAACGCGGCACGTTGAACTGTTTCAGCTGGCCGACGGCAGCATGATTTTCGACACACCCGGATTTACTTCCTTTGAGGTGCTGGAGGCTGAAGAGCAGGAATTGGCATTTCTGTACCCAGAAATGGTCCCCTTTATTGGAGGGTGTAAATATCACAACTGCAGACATATCTCGGAGCCCGGCTGCGAGGTGAGATCAGCAGCTTTGGAAGGGACGATCCCTATGTCCCGATACGACTCTTACAGCAAGCAGATAAAAGAAATTCAGGAAATGAGGAAATATTAATGAATAGACTAGCGCCATCCATATTATCGGCAGACTTTTCCCGACTTGGGGAAGAGGTCAGGACAATCGAGGAAGCAGGTGCTCATGTCATTCACGTAGATGTAATGGACGGACATTTTGTACCTAACATTTCCTATGGCGCCACAGTGATGAAGAGCCTGCTGGGAAAGACCGGGCTACCCTTTGATGTTCATCTGATGATTGAGGATCCGGATCGCTACATCAAGGACTTTGTAACGGACAATACGGAGATCATCACTGTACATCAGGAGGCCTGTGTCCACCTGCACCGCACTCTGCAGCTGATCAAATCCTACGGTGTAAAGGCAGGGGTTTCCCTGAATCCCGCTACACCCGTTTCCACCCTGGAATATGTGTTTGAAGACCTGGATTACGTATTGGCCATGTCCGTTAATCCGGGTTTCGGAGGGCAGAGATTCATTCCCTCCGCCACTGACAAGATCAAGGTGCTTTATGATATGAAGGAACGGCGCAATCCGAACCTGATCATTGCCGTGGATGGCGGAATCACCCTGGAGAATGTAAAAGAAGTTGTGGATGCGGGAGCCAATCTCATCGTGGCCGGTTCTTCCGTCTTCGGCGCCCCCGACATTAGCAAACGAGTGAAGGAGTTTCTTCCCTTCTTACAGTAATTCTACTGAGAGTCTGTATCCTACCCTATAAAATAAGGTTTGATGACATAATAGGTCTTTTCTGAATTAAGCAGAGAATAGACCTATTATTTCTTTTTTAATAGGGTATCTTCCGTTTCCTTTGTTTAGGCCCATTTTAAGCGGCATGATGATATTACTAAATATGTAATAATATGGTTGACAATCCTGTGAGTAGGTGGTAATGTAATAC
>JBAYOC010000082.1:0-5912 GCA_041678465.1 Anaerovoracaceae bacterium
ACATAATTTTGTTCTCACTTGAAAGAGAGGAAAAGAAAATCAGAGGTTACATAGTAAAAAGAATTATTATCGGTGTTTTCGTACTTTTTGTACTCTCACTTCTACTCTATGCTCTGATTCGAATCATGCCTGGTGATTACGTGCAAAACAGCGTAGCCGGTAGCGGACGGTTTACAGCCCAGGCCAAAGAGCAGATGATTCGTAGCTATGGCCTTGATATTTCCATAGCTGAAGGCTATATGCAGTGGATTACAAATAGTATCAGAGGTGAGTTTGGTACCTCTTTTCTTTATAAAAGGCCTGTGACGCAAGTAATCGGTGATGGTCTTTTTACCACTTTGCTCATCTCGGTGACAGCCTTGGCAATACAATTGTTGCTGGCTCTTTTTTTGGGCATCCGTTCCGCTTTTCAAACCGGTATCAAATGGAAGCTGTGCTTTAACACGCTGACAGTACTAAGCGTCTCACTACCGGTTTTTTTTGTTGCCCTGCTTCTTCAAAAATGGCTGGCTTTGGATATTGCTCTATTCCCATTGCAGGGCCAGGTCTCCCTTAAATATGAATATACGGGAGCTCTGTATATAGCTGATGTGATGAACCACTTGGCATTGCCTATCATAACCCTGGTTCTCACCGGTGTAGGAGCTACTGCCAGATACATAGAAAAACACACAGAGCAAATACTGGCCTCGGATTTTGTATTCGGGGCAATCGCGCGGGGATTTGGGAGAAAGCAAATCACTCGATATCATGTTCTGCCAAACCTTCGCGTTCTTTTGGCAGTCATCATAGGCAGAGAGATCCCCGGTCTCCTGACCAGAACCCTTATCGTAGAAGAGATTTTCGCATTGAACGGATTGGGCACCTCGGTTTTTGCAGGGCTTGCAATGGGTGACATCCCTCTGATCATGGGATTTTCCGTACTGCTAGCTTTCATCGTACTGCTCAGCGCCCTCTTCGAGGATATTGCATACGCTTTGTCGGATCCACGGATCCGCCTGGATAAAGGAGGAGCATATTATGGCACATAGAATCGCCCTTTTCTTTCTCCTCATCCTGGTAATTATCTGCTTTATCGGTCCTCTGGTCATTGAGGCGGGGGAATATGAGATTTTCTACGACGGTACGGGGACAAAGATCCTGTCACTGCAGGAGAGTACTTCACAGCATCCTCTGGGCACAGATAGAAATGGGAGGGATGTCTTTGTGCGTTTGCTCTATGGCGGCAGACTGTCTCTTTTACTGGCAGCAGGCGTTATGCTACTGCAGACACTGATCGGAATCTGCGCGGGGCTTCTTGCCGGATATGCAGGCAAGAAAACAGATTTGGTAATCATGCGCATTGTAGATGTATTTAACGCTCTGCCGGATATCGTGGTCATCCTTATTCTCAGTGCTCTCTTTATGGCTTATGGGGTCTCAGGTAGAGAGAGAGTCCTTATGTTGATGGTGTTTCTGGCAGCCTTTGGATGGACCTTTATCGCTAAAATAGTGAGAAGTCAAGTACTCTATACCAGGGGATCTTCCTATATGATGGCCGCGGAACTCTGCGGTATCCCAGCCCTGAGGAGGCTCTTTGTCTACTTGTTGCCCAATGTGCTGGGGCAAGTAGTCGTAGCAATTCCTATCAGCATTGGAAATATTATTCTCACGGAGGCAACCCTTAGTTTCCTGGGATTTGGTTTGCCTTATCCCTACGCTTCCTGGGGCAACATGCTCAACGAAGCGATGGACTATAACATCCTTGCAAACCATGCAAACGTTTGGTTTCCTCCCGGGCTCCTGATCGTGCTTACCGTCATGGCCTTTCACCTTGTGGGGCAAGGGTTACAGAAGGGAGTTTTTTCGGATGAATGAGCGCATACCGCAATTGCAGGTGGAGAACCTGCGGGTAAGCTTCCCCTCTAGCTCAGAGCCGGATTACAACGTTCTCAGAGGTCTGGATTTTTCTGTTAATTCGGGAGAGATTGTGGGTCTGATGGGACCTTCCGGCTGCGGAAAGACGCTGACAGCATTGACTATAATGGGGTTAGCGGGAAGGATTGGTGCAAAGGTCACATGGGGAAGTGTTTTCTTCAACAGAAGCAATGGTAGGGAAAGCACAGTGACGGACCTCCTTAAGATTCCTGAAGAAGACTATCTCCCCTTGCGGGGCAGGAGCCTGTCCTTGATTTCACAAAATCCTGTATCTGTTTTAGATCCTGTAGTACCCGTGGGCAGGCAGCTTGCGCAAACCATTGCCTATTATCGAGGATGGGAAGGGAGAGCGATCAAAGAGCAAAGAGAAGAGTTGGAAAGTGAGGTCGAAACAACGCTCAGACTTTCCGGTCTTTCAGGGGTTGAAAAGATTCGGAAAAGATATCCCTCTGAGCTCTCCGTAGGAATGTGCCAGAGGGTGGCTATCGGGCTGGGTATTTGCGGAGGACCTGCACTGCTCATCGCGGACGAACCTACTGCATCTTTAGACTATGACAGCAGAGATTGGGTGTTTGATACCCTTTTTACGCTTTGCCGGGAGCTGTCCATGTCTCTGTTGTTAATCACGCACGATGAAAAGAAATGCAGGGAAGTTGCGGACAAAATCCTGATTATGGAAGAGGGAAAGGTGAAGGAAGCATGAAAGGGGAGACTCTGTTTGAAATCAATAATATCAATAAGTGTTTCCCGGGAAATCACCATGTGCTCAGAGACATCAGCTTTACGTTATATCCGAGAGATACGGTTGGCTTGATGGGAAAAAGTGGCGGAGGGAAGACCACACTGGCAAAGATCATGGTAGGATTGCTACCCTGTGATTCGGGCCGGATCCTTTATCGTGGCCGGGATCTCCTCACCCTTGACAGAAGAGGGATGAGAGCCCTTCGGCCGAAGCTTCAGATGGTATTCCAAGACTACAGGCAATCCCTCCCACCACATTTAAGAGTAGGGGATATCTTGACGGAAGCATTAATCGTCAACGAATTGGCAACAAAGGGAGAAGCGGATCACATCGTCAAAGAACTGATGAAAAGTGCCGGTCTTTCGGAATCTCATATACATAAATATCCAAGGCAGCTTTCCGGTGGGGAGGCGCAGCGAATTGCTCTGGTTCGCGCACTAGAGCTGAAACCGGATCTTCTTATACTAGATGAAGTGACTTCCGGGTTGGACTCGAAAACAGCGGCCAGAATCCTCGACTTAGTTTATCGCCTCAGAGAGGGTGAGGAAATGGCAGTTTTGATTATCTCCCACGATCCGGAATTAATACAGTCGCAGACCGATAAGATTCTCGTTCTTGAAGGTGGGAGATTAAAAGAATAAAATGGCCGGTTCGCATAGTGCGGACGGCCATTTATTCGATGAACCCTATTAGGGTTAACGTCTTCGAGGAGGACAGGGCGGACAGCAATCCTCATCTCTGTCGTCTCTTTCGCATCTGTCCCTTTCGCGCCTGTCTCTTTCACATTCCTCGTCTTCCGCGCCTTCTTCGTCCCCATCGTCGATCTGGTCGGGAAAGAGCTGTGGGAAGCTGGTGCAGATAGCGGATACTTGAGGAGATATCTGGACAAATCCTGTAGAAAGCACACACAGCTGCACAGGAACGATAATCTTCTTTTCACAGGTGATGCAGAGTGCGATGATGAGATTGGCTTTTACCGTACCGTCGGGGCAAAGAGTTAGATCTCTACCCATGTTGTTGGTTGCCAATCTTGTCTCGCAAGCAGGGTTGCAGAACTCTGCAAACCTGGGCATAAAGGCAGCATTGTGTGTAGAAGGAATGCACAGCTCAAAGAAATTAGTCAGGCAGAGCGGGGCACACTCCTGCGCTATATTTACATTTGCGCATACTGTAAATATAACCTCGTGGTCGTATCTGTCACAAAGCAGTAAATCCAAGCATACCTGAACATCACCTGTTACAGCGATATTCTGTGTCCCGAAAATTGGAGTGCCTCTTCCTTGATCGTCACACTCATGGGTGTCTGCATAAACGATTTTTTCCGAATAGGTCCCGTCAGGGCCTACTACAGTCAATTCATCTCCCTGGCAATTCTGAATAAACGATGCGCCGGATATCGTCGTATCGATATTTAATCTTAAGTTCGAGGGGTCATCTACGTTTTCGGGATTGAAAAAGCGCTTGCACCTGATATCAACCACTCGTTTCAGCCTGTGTCCTCTTGGAATGGCAGGGCAAAAACTTTGGTTGGTCACGGTTTTCAATCCTTGTAGATTGAATAGAACAGCGTCGTAAACCTTCTGCACAAAGATCGGTTCTGTGACTACATTGTCCAGCCTACCGTCAAATTCACAAAGCGTATTTGCATTGCAGCAGTTTTGAAAGAGGTCCGGCGATGTTCTGCCACCGAAACAACTCATATAGTTACCTCCTTTACCGGTCAAATAAGTATTTGTTTTCTGTGACAGTATATTCGACGGGTAACGGTTGTGTTACAACGCAAGATAAAACAAAGGAAGCAGGGGGACGGTTCTTTTGCTTCCTTAAGCAGAAACAGGAGGAAGCAAAAGAACCGTCCCCCTGCTTCCTTCCTTTTATTCATAGTAGCTTAAATCCCGTCCCTGCTTCAGCATGCCGTTGAAGACGGGCCAGATTTCCGGCATGGCCCAACGGTACTCCCAACAAGCTGAGCCGGCGAGATCGTAGTCTTGGACAAGGGACAGCCGATTTGCAACGGACCTTGTATCCTCCACCCAAATTTTATCAGTGTATACACCGTTGGGGTATGAAATGAAATATTGCTTTTCCCTGTCGAGCCAGGTAGGAGTTAGATTCATATCGATGATAAGATCCCGAATGTAGCCCATAGAAGCAGACGGGTTACGGATTACTTTACCGCTGTTGTCTACGACCCAGACTCTTGTATAGAGGGGAACTCCCAAAAGAATCTTCTCCTTCGGAACCTCCTTCAAGGTCGCTTCGATGGCCTCTGTGACCCAGGGAAGCGAGGCTACGGAGCCGGCAGTGGGGCTGGAGCTATAGTGCTCGTCATAGGTCATGACAGCGATATAGTCAACATGCTTTGCAAGTGCACCCCGGTCGTATTCGATGGTCCAGGGTTTGGGTATCAGTGTATCAATGGATAGGTTGAGACCCTGCCTTTCCGTGTACTGGCGCAGGAGGGCGGTGAAAGCGGTAAGCCCTGCAGCATCTTTGTCAGCAACCTGCTCGTAGTCGATGTTGATTCCATCCACATCGTAGAGACAGGAATAGAACAGGTATTGGGCGACGGAGCGATTCAAAAGGGCGCTGTTGTTAAATACGGTAGAGGTGTAAGCGGTAGAGCCTTTGGTGCTCATGTTATTTGTAATGGTAGCCCATACGAGATAACCGTTATCATGGGCATTTCTCGTATAGCTCAGATCTCCGGTATTTTCCACGGAGCCGGCGCCATCGACGATCTGATGGAACCAGGTGGGAGCCAGAATATCAATACCATCTTCTTTTGTTTCCGGTGGAGAAGGGGTTGTTGCTGAGGCGTACTGCCAGACCACGTTGATTTTCTCCTTGCCACGGATGAATTTATCCTTTTTAGGTGCATAAAAATCAACAGTTGACAGGTCTACATCGGAGATTTCCACATGGGATTTCATCACATAGCCTGTCAGCTCATCCCGGGTTTCTATTTTATAGTAATTGTCCGTTTCACCTAGGATTGACACCATCTCACCTCTGCTCAACGGGAAAGATGTTTGTTTACCCTGTGAATGGAGATGGGTGACCAGGTGGATGTTGTTTTCACTAATTTTCGCAATTTTATCCTTCCCGGAATAACGGTGAATGCGTATGGTGCCGTTGGATATAGAAGAACTCAGTTTTAAGAACTGCTCCGCCGCATCCATAGGAACACAGAGAACACTATCAAAAGTCTTCAAGGGGATGTAGACAGTCCCACCGTATTTCTTGATAAAAT
>JBAYOC010000083.1:0-5846 GCA_041678465.1 Anaerovoracaceae bacterium
AACGGTAAGGATCATGTGAGAAAAGGTTTGCCAATCCTTGAGGACGTCATGGGCGGTTTTGGCGCACTGATCAGCGAGAACGATGGAATAAGCCCTGAAATCAATACAGATATTGTGGGTCGTCATAAGGTTGGCACGGGATCTTCCCCTCAGGCAGTAATTTCCTCTCTTGTCACTGAGCCCTTAAAGGAAGCGGGGCTCACAATCAAAGATATCGGAAAATATGCTGCAGAGATGCAAAACCCCGACGTGACCAAACCGGCAGGAGCCGGAGATGTGCCGGAAGCCAACTACAAGATGATAGCTGCTCTGGGTGTGAAACAGGGAACCCTTGAACGGAGCGCCATAGCCGACTTCGTCAAAGAACATGGTATGCCGGGTTGGGCGCCTACCCAGGGCCACATTCCTTCCGGTGTTCCCTATCTTGGATTCGCACGTGAAGATATCCTGTCCGGTAAGATCGACAAAGCCATGATCATCGGAAAGGGCAGCCTCTTTCTCGGTCGCATGACCAACCTCTTCGATGGGGTCTCTGTTGTGCTACAGAAGAACAGCGGCAAAGAGGTTTCCGTCGGACTAGGTGGACCGGTTGTGAGTTGCCCGGTCATCGGCATTGCTGCTGAAGGCAGCGAGCTTGGCATGGAGACAATCTATGAAGGTGCCGCTCTTGCGGAACGTAAAGGATATAAAGCAGTGGTCATCGAAGGCGATGACGCACATGAAAAAATGGAGGCAATGCTCACAAGGGGAGAAATCCAGGGAGCAGTCACCATGCACTATCCTTTCCCCATCGGCGTTTCTACAGTGGGAAGGGTAGTTACACCGGGAAGGGGCAAGGAACTGTACCTTGCCACAACCACGGGAACCTCATCGGTAGACCGGGTGGAGGGAATGGTGAAAAACGCCATTTATGGAATCATTGCAGCAAAGGCAAGCGGTGTGGCTGAGCCCACTGTAGGAATCGCTAATGTGGATGGAGCAAGGCAGGCTGAAATGGCCCTGCTTACCCTAAAGGAAAGGGGTTACCATATCAAGTTTGGGGAATCCCAAAGAACAGAAGGGGGCATCGTCATGCGTGGAAACGACCTGCTGACGGCGGCTTCGGACGTTATGGTCATGGACCCCTTGACAGGCAATCTGATGATGAAGCTCTTCTCCGCCTACACCACAGGAGGTAGCTATGAATCTACGGGCTATGGTTACGGTCCGGGAATCGGAGAAGGCTATGATAAGCTGATTTTGATTATCTCCAGAGCTTCCGGCGCACCGGTCATTGCAGGAGCAGTAGAATATGCCAGCCAGCTTGTGGCAAATGACTGGAAGGGCATTGCACGAGAAGAATTTGCAAAAGCCAACAAAGCAGGGCTGAAAGAGATTCTCGAATCGGCTAAATGCAGGACAAAGAGCGGGGATGCCGGCTTGCCCAAGGCACCCGAGGCCCCGGAAGAGGTAGTGGCGCCGGCTAAGGAAATCGTAACGGCTGAGATCCACGGCATTGAAGTCATGGACATTGAGGATGCGGCGGTATATCTCTGGAAGGAAGGGATCTACGCAGAAACGGGCATGGGCTGTACCGGGCCGGTAGTCCTGGTCAATGAGGCCAAGGCATCTAAAGCCAGAGAGATCCTGTCAAAAGCAGGCTTTGTGAAATAATCGCCCATAAGAAAAAAAGAGCTTCTGCTATTTGTATGCAGAAGCTCTTTTTACATATTGGGCTATTTCTATTGAATTTAGAACATGGGCACGACTGCTCCTTCATAGGTTGTCTCGATGAAGCTCTTGACTTCCGGTGATAAAAGGGCTGCTCCAAGGGCTTTCAGATCTTCTCTGTCCTCGGTTCCCACCTTCACAGCCAAGACGTTGGAATAGTATGTCATGATTGTCGGTGAGGAAGCATCCTCGATTGCCAGTGCATCGGTACCTACATTGAGTCCGGCATCCATGGCATAGTTGCCGTTGATGACGGCAAGGTCTACGTCCGCAAGGGAACGGGCCAGCTGCGCAGCTTCGATTTCAAGAATCTTTAAGTTCTTGGGATTCTCTGTGATGTCGTTAATGGTAGCCTCTAGGCCGATGTTTTCCTTCAGCGTGATGAAACCCTGAGCTTCCAACAGCAACAGTGCTCTCGCTTCGTTTGTAGTGTCGTTAGGAACTGCGATCTGGGCGCCGTCCGCCAGGTCATCCAGGGACGCCGTTTTGCCGGCGTAGATGCCGAAAGGCTCGTAGTGAACATCAACCAGCGCGGTGAGCTCAGTTTCGTTTTCTACATTAAATTGATCAAGATAGAGACGATGCTGGAAGTAGTTGGCATCGATGTCTCCGCTGTCCAGAGCCAGGTTGGGCTGAACGTAGTCTACAAACTCCTGGATTACCAGATCATACCCTTCTTCAACGAGGAGTTCCTTGACAACGGCCAGAATCTCAGCATGAGGTGCCGGAGTCGCGCCAACGACAATCTTCTGAAGCTCCGCACCGGAGTCCCCCGCCGGATCTTCTGTTTCACCTGACCCGCAAGCTGTGAATAGGGATAATGCAAGTAAAGCGACTAATAAAAACAATAATACCTTTTTCATCTTTCTTTCCTCCAATTCAATGGTTTAATTTATTCTCCTGTCGCCGATTTTCGCCAGCTTCATTCCGACCTCCTGAAGGATCTGAACGACGACGACCAATAATGCAACAGTGATTATCATAATGTCATCCTGATAACGGTAATACCCGTAGCGAATGGCGATATCGCCCAGTCCGCCGCCTCCCACAAAACCAGCCATAGCCGAGTAGCTCAGGATGGTTGTGACGGCTATGGCAGACCCAACGATCAGGGAGGGCTTCGCTTCCGGAAGCATCACCTTGTAGATTACCTTGGTCATAGATGCACCCATGCATTGTGCCGCTTCAATCACCCCTCTATCCACCTCTTTAATGGACGATTCCACCAGTCTGGCCACAAAAGGCGCGGATGCAATGACCAGGGGAACAATGGTCGCAGTGGAACCGATAGAAGTGCCCACTACGAGTCTGGTGAAAGGAATCAAAGCTACAAGCAGGATCAAAAAAGGTACTGATCTCAGCAGATTGACAAGGATGCCCAGAACCGAATTGATTCCCCGCATAAATGGGCTCGAACTCCCTTCGGTAACCACCAAAGCAACTCCCACAGGCATGCCTATCCCATAGGCGAGAGCGGTGGAAACCAGAGTCATATAAAGTGTTTCCAGCAAACCAAAACCGATCATTCTAATTACTTCACTGCTAAACACTTTCTTCCACCTCCTTTACGATGATATCCTGGGTACGAAGATAGGCTAGTACCCGGTTGGATAAGTTTTCATCTTCGGGAAGCTGGATGATCATCTGACCAAAGGCTTTCCCATCTATATTTTCAGTATCGGCAAACATAATGTTTACCGGTGCTTTACATTCTAAAATAGTCTTTGCTAAAACAGGTTCAAAAGAGGAGTTTCCATCAAATATGATCTGAACGAGGCGATTGCCTATGACCCGATCCGGCCTATCTCCCCCCGGGGAAGCGAAGCTCTTGGCAATCTGCGTTTTGGGGTTGGTAAAGATGTCGATAACATTTCCCATCTCTACAATCCGGCTCTCATCGATAATGGCAATCCTTTGGCAGATTTCCTCAATGACGCTCATCTCATGGGTTATGACTACGATGGTAAGCCCCATTTCCTTGTTGATCTGCTTCAGCAGTGCGAGGATTGAATGGGTGGTTGCCGGATCCAGGGCGCTGGTGGCTTCATCGCAGAGCAGAACCTTGGGATTTGTGGCGAGAGCTCTGGCAATGGCCACTCTTTGCTTCTGTCCGCCCGATAGCTGAGCCGGATATGCCTTTGCCTTATCCGAAAGCCCGACTACCTCCAAAAGCTCATAGGCACGTTTTTTCGCCTTACTTTTCTCCATACCGACGATTTCCAGAGGAAAGCATATGTTATCGATGCAATTGCGCTGCATCAACAGGTTGAACTGCTGAAAGATCATGCCCATGGATTGACGTGCGGTAAGTAGTTCCTTTTTGGTGAGTTCGGACAAATCCTTTCCATCAATGAATACCGTCCCATTCGTAGGTCGCTCCAAAAAATTCATACAGCGAACCAGGGTACTTTTACCTGCACCGCTGGAACCTATGATGCCGAAGACTTCACCTTCGAAAATATCCAGGTTAATATGTTCCAAAGCCTTTACTTGGCTGTTTTTGCTCGTATAGGTTTTCTCCAGATCCCGAATCGAGATGATGGGCCTTTCCTGGGCCATTTGTACACCCCTTCCTAATTAGCCTTTGGATCGAGAGGTGTCAGACACCAACCGCACCAAACGCACAGATTACATGTAAAACAATATAACAATGATTTGACGGAAATGCAAGGGAAAGGAAGAGAAAAACGTGTTGAATGAAGTATATAATAGTATAGAATCGCACCACATGGCAAAAAATAGATGTATATCAACAGGAAAGCAAAGAAAATTCGGGCGGAAAACCCATGGAGGTTACTTGTTGAATGTTCGCCCTAATACGGACATTGGAAAAATTTCGACAAAAAACTACCTAGTTTTACAGAGAAAAGCTTTACGCAACCTTTGACAGGTCTTATAATGACATTGTCCGTAAAGAGTGAAGACAGCGGGGTAAATATGCAGTTACTAAAAGACAGAATATTAAAGGATGGACAGGTTATCGGGACCGGGGTCGTTAAGGTTGACTCTTTTCTGAACCATCAGATCGATGTGGCCCTGATATGGGAAATCGGAAGGGAATTTGCCCGACGCTTTCACGGTCTCCCCGTAAACAAAATTCTGACCATCGAAGCATCAGGAATTGCCGTCGCTTGTGCTACAGCGATGCATATGGGTAATTTACCGGTAGTCTTTGCAAAAAAAGCAGCTCCAAGCACCATGATCGACGGATACTTCGCAGCAGAGTGTACATCCTTTACGAAGAGAACGGTATCCACAGTCACGGTATCCCAAAAGTATCTTACAGAAGCCGATAACCTGCTGATCATAGATGATTTTCTGGCCCACGGGGAAGCAGCTCTTGCCTTGGCAAATCTGGCAAAGCAGGCAGGGGCCACAGTCAGCGGTATTGGTGCAGTGATCGAAAAGGCCTTTCAAGGCGGCTCGGATAAACTGCGACAAGAGGGTTACCGGGTTGAATCTTTAGCGGTGATTACGTCCATCCAGGACGACCACATAACTTTCAGGTAGTTTGTAAAAGTAGTACTCTGTAACATCTAAATGTTGTTACAGATGCGCCGAATATTTTTGCAAGTGCAAGGCGGAGGAACGAGGCATAGCCATAGCTATGGTGAGCGACGACAACACAGCAATTGGGAAAATAGGCAAGCATATGTAAACTTTTTAGGTGTTACAGAGTACTAAATGTGTAAGCGAACAAAGGAGAAGATAAAAAATGAAAAAGTTTTTGGCGATTTTCTTAGTACTTGCATTGGCAATGACTGCAATGGTCGGATGCGGCGGTGACGCTGAAGAACCCAATGGAAACGGCGAGGCAGACGACGTAACGACAATCGGATTCCTCTACATCGGACCCGTCACCGACGGTGGTTACAACCAGGCTCAGCATATGGGCGCAATGGCAGTTCGGGAAGAGTTCGGCGATTCCGTTAATGTGTTATGGGCGGAAAATGTCGCAGAAGATATCCAAGCTGTAAAGACCAACGCCATCAACATGATCGATAACGGTGCTACCATCATCATCGCCACCAGCTTTGGACATATGGATGGAATGGAAGAGCTGGCCAGCGAATATCCGGACCTTACCTTCCTTCACTTCTCCGGCTATAAGATGAACGATACTAACTTCGGAAACT
>JBAYOC010000084.1:0-5839 GCA_041678465.1 Anaerovoracaceae bacterium
CAAGGTCTTTCATATTGTACAATTGCACTATAGGGACAGGTTGTTTTGCACCGACCGCATTTTATGCATTTATCCTGATCGATGATTGCACGACTTTTCCCTATGGATACTGCATTTGTCGGGCACACGTTAGTGCAAGGGTGGGCGAGGCACTTTCTGCAATTGTCCGTAACCATAAAAGCTTTCGTAGGACATGCCTCACATGCATGAGTTATGACATTGACCAAAGGCTCAATAAAGCGTGTTTCATCCACATCTACTTCAGAAATTCCGTCCGTAACACGGCCGTACTCATTTGCATCTCTGGCGTCTAACCCCATAGTTAGCCTTAGCCGTTCATCCAGTATTGCTCTCTCTCTGAAGATACTGTCTCTATATGTGGCTACCTCTCCCGGCAAAATCTCAAATGACGCCTTTTCCAGTTCGCGTAAATTAGAGCCTTTGTAGGCCATTTGGGCAATTTTTGCGAACACCTGCCTTCTTATATAAATTAAATTAACATAACTCTCTTTCATAAGTAATTATCTCCCAAAGCCTTTTTAGCCTTTTCTCATCTTGTTTACTATCTTCTCCATGACAACCTGGCTTGTAGCATTAAGGATAACCTCATCATCGATAATGGCAATAGGCGCTATTTTTTCATTTGATATTTTGCAATGTCCCAAACACTTAATCGCTTCTACTTCCAGCTCTTCGTCCTTGTAGTTGTCCTCATCTTCACGAATAAGGTCCTGCAATTCCTCAATCTGGTCCAAAATTCCCATTGACCCCAGCAATGTACAATTTGAACCAACGCAAACTTTTACCTTCATTTGATCCACCCCTCCAACTCCATTCGAATTGTACTGTTCTATATAGTATATCACAACTTCCCTGACATCCCATCTAAAAAAGAGCCCGGAGGAGCAATATGCTTTTCCGGACTCTTGTTTTTATGGGATTTTAACGAACTTGATTTAGATAGTGCCATGTAAGTTTGGTTTTCTATTATCCTAAAAGGTCTACTCCGATATTAAGGCAACCGTTATGCTGAGAGTTTCGTTGTCATCGTAAAACACCGAAATCCCCACCTCGCCGTTGCTCGCCATGTATTGTGCACTACCTTCTGAATTTATTTCATAAGTGTCTTCCGTAAAGTCCTTCTTGAGCTCTTCAAAGTACTTTGCAGCATCCTTGGCATCCACCTCTTCCATGCCGATAAGAATAGAATCATTCATTTCCATAACGGTAACGATTTTACCATCTTTGAATTCTGGAATGCTCTTTGCCAGATCCGATGAAGGCCATTCCGTTTGCCCGAACACCATCTCCTCACCATCTTCTCCTTTGATGGTTATGGTATCTCCATCGATATCAACATCCTCGGCTCCGGACTCTTCGAGGATTTTTTCAGCAAGAGCTTCTCCGGCCTTCTCTCCTATTTTTTCCTTTACACCGCATCCCACAAAAGATAAGACCAACAGTACTAATAAAATCCATATGGCTACCTTCTTCATTAAACTCGCTCCTTTCATACCCTTACATTGAATAAAATGCTTCCATATTGTATTTTTCATTTTATATAGTAATACCCCTATTACTTTTGCACTTTATCATTCCAAATCAGATTCATTGGAATTATTAATCAAACGATAGTTTATAATCAGCTCTGCTCTGGTATTGACCCCTAGTTTTTTATAGATCCCCGTCATATGGGTATTGGCCGTTGAGTATTTGATTGAGAGCTGTCTAGCTGATTCCTTTAGTGTAAAGCCCTCAAGCAGCAAAAGGAAAAGGTCATGCTCTCTCGGCGTCAATTTTGCAACTTTGCTTTGTTTTCCGCTTTGCACAATAGTTCTTTGTCCGACCGAATCCTTTTCATTTGATCTCCTTTCATCTGGATTAAACATGCCCTTCAAACTGTTATACAGTGACATTTTCCTCACCTCCCTTTCAGTTTTTACCTATAGGCTGCTACTTGTAATCTAATTCTGCCTCGACAAGTGCCTATCGTCTATTCATTAACTCATAGGAGGGTACAACAACAGGGCCTCATTAGAACTAATGAGGCCCTGTTGTTAATCCTGATATGCTATTTTACGATATAGCTTTTGAATAGAAGAAGCAATTCCGTTCGACTGTTAATCCCCAGCTTACGGTATAAGGATGTGCAATATGTATTTACGGTAGAATAGGCGATGGACAATATCCCTGATATCTGACGAAGGGTATAACCCTGCAGGAGCAGCTCGCAAACCTCTGTTTCACGCCTGCTCAACCCATATTTTTCGAACACATCATGCTGTCCGTTATCAATCTCCGAGGCCCCGGAATCTTTTGCCCAATCATCAAAATAGTGTGTCTGCACCACTAAGGGGGAAAGGGTCATAAACAACAACATCACGGCAACCGATACAATGGAAGCCGCTATAGACACTTCAAAGGTGTTGGCTTGCTGAATCAATCTACCCAGAAGGACCCCGGATACGCCACCGCAAATCCCGATAAAGAGTATAGAAAACCTCAAATAGCGCATGCTATTGTACTTTTTTCCCACCACACCGATGATGTAGTACATGTTGATCATTCCCACCGTGCTGCCGATTCCCAAAAAGATAGCGAAGGCCACAGCCATGCCGGGAATCTCTTCGATGAAAGCATTGCATAAAAGCCCCATAGCCAGGCATCCGAATGTAATATTGCCCAGCCAAACAAAGGCTATAGAGGAGAAGGCATAAAGTGCAACATACACGACGCACCCGATCAATCCTCCGATATAATACCAGGTTAGAATGGGGTCGTTGGAGTTGCACGCTGCAATATTGAGTATACCCTTGCCGACCCCTTTACACAGAATGACAAAGATGCAGTTGAAAAACAAGGTCAGATAGATCCTTACGTGAAACTCTGGGCGATTAGCCACCTCGTCATCAAAGTATATGGGAATGCTTCTTTTCTCGAAAAACAAGGTAGCGCTAAGGGCTATAACTAAAATAAAACAGGACAGCAATATGTAGTTATTTTGCATAAAGCTGCTATCTCTCTCCTGAAATAGTAAGATTACATTAATTAATATATTGCTTCCCGTAACGGCATAGAGTTTTTCCGTATTGTTCAAGGTGAAAACAAAGGGCATCAATATGCTGGTATTCATGCATCCCAGAGATATTCCCAGCAGTATCGCCCCAATCAATTGAACGATAGAATTAGGCGCTACCAGGTATAGGATTAAAGTCGCAAAGACTGACACAGCTCCGATGCGGGCGGTCTTTACAAACCATTCTTTTTGAATGATAAATATGAAGACGGCTGAAGATAATAAATTAATGGAATGGATCAGAGCGCGCTGCTCGGTTCCAAAAATAGTTTCCGTGAGAGGAGATGCAGTCCACCATGTGGAAAAGACTACAACCCACGCATAATAGACAATCCAAATAAAAATATACGGCAGGTTTTGCTTCCAGACTCCTCTTATATCCAAAACTTTGACTTTTTCTTCCGTACTTGCCTTCACGGAATTCTTAGTTGCTCTCTGAATCAATCAGATGTGGCACCTCCCGTCGGTTTTGCATGAGAAAGGGAATTGCATTTCCTGCACATCCATAAGATTCCCGCTCCATCTATAATAGCATTCTTTTGCAGTAATTGCACATACTAATGTGACGGTTTCAGCGCAAATTAGAATTATACTGCGCGTAAAGGAGAACGATTGAATATGGTTATTACTATAAAAAGGGTAAGCATGCTCTGCATCATAGCAATGTACTTATTAGGAACGCCTGTATATGCTGAGCAGGTTCATCGTGTAGCGACCGGTGAAACATTGAGCGGCATCGCAAGTTCTTATGGCATTACGGTTGATTCTCTTTTGGGAAATAATCAGTATGTCGTCAACCCGGATTTGATTCATCCCGGACTGGTATTGATCATACCCGACAGCAGCAGGCAGTATTATGTGGTCAGGCCGGGAGATACGCTATCTGAGATTTCACAAAGGTTTGAAGTCTCCGTGCCAATACTGGCAAATCTCAACGATATAGAAAATGTAGACCTCTTATATGTTGGTCAAATTCTCCTAATTCGTTTCCAACCCCTTGAGCGGGAAGAGTTAGCAGCTGTAGAAAATACGCTGTCTCCCATTGCCAACCGGTTTCCTGACACCTTCTTCTTTAGAGGGGAGCCCGATGGGCTTAGAGTTGCGTTGACATTTGACGACGGCCCGGACAGCGTCGAGACAAATGCAGTACTGGATGTTCTGCAAAGGTATGGGGTCCCGGCTACCTTCTTCCTATTGGGTAATAATATTCTCGGGAACGCTGATGTGGTAGAACGACTGGTTGCGGAAGGCCATGCGGTGGCCAACCACAGCACGACTCACCCGGATTTGCGCACGCTCACGGAGGAGCAGTTGCGAAACGAGTTGCTGACGCTGGAAAACGCCGTCTACGACATTACCGGCCTGCGTACTGCCTTGATGCGTCCCACATATGGTTTTATTAACGATGATGTTCTCCGACAAGTGGGCGACTTGGGTTATCGAGCCATACAGTGGTCCGTGGATACAAAGGACTGGCGGGATATAGATATCGATCAAGTCCTGATTAACACCATGCCTAATCTTAGAGACGGGTCCATTATTCTGATGCACGATCATCCATCCGTCACAAT
This sequence comes from Anaerovoracaceae bacterium, assembly GCA_041678465.1. Taxonomy (GTDB): domain Bacteria; phylum Bacillota; class Clostridia; order Peptostreptococcales; family Anaerovoracaceae; genus UBA1426. Next base: position 4,648 of record JBAYOC010000084.1, read on the forward strand.
AGAGGTTTTGCCCGAGATCATTCATTCGCTCAAATCACAAGGATATACCTTTGTTACAGTAGATGAACTGCTGGGGGTGAATGCTTACAAGCAGTGATCATGAGATGCTACGATCTTGAAAGGATTTCAGGGTTTTGTTAATCTCGTCGGCATCCTTTTTATCAAACTGCCAGTTGATTAGATTGACCGCCAGATATACCACTAACACCGTAAGCACGAAAAGGCGCGCGTCCGCAAAGCCGTGAAGGATTCCTGTCCAAAATCCAAACAGCAGCAGCATTACCTCCAAAAGAAACACATAAAGCATCTTACGCAGAAGTGTCTGACGGAAAGTAAGCTCCATGCGAGAATAAGTGACAAGGGAGGGTACCAGACTCACCAGCCCAAAGATTAGAGGCGAGAAAAGGGCTTCGTAGCCCAACCTCGCTGTAGGCTCAAGAGCCAGTCCAAGTATGGCAATGGCAGCTGTCACACAGGTTGTGATAATGAAATATTCCATAATACGTTTTCTTAAAAATTCTCTTATACTCATTTGTTTTCACCTAATAACCTCTTTTTTAATTCCGGTACATACTGCCTGGAAATGATGACTTCCTCGCCATTGAATAGAGTTGCCGAGAATCGGCCATTTAGTACAGGACGCACACTGTCGATCTTCATGAGATTGATTATAAAGGACTTGGAACACCTGAAAAAGCTCTGGTCTCCATACAGGGTTTCAAATTCGTATAACTTACACTTTAACTCGTAAACCTGATCTCTCGTGTATGCAAATACTCTGTTGTCAACAACTTCGATACAGAATATGTCCTGAAGAGGGATCCGGCTCACTCTTTCATCTATATATCCTGTAAGCATAGCATCCGTTGACTTTATGAAGCGAATAATATTCTTTATATCATCGTCTATATCATAGCATTGGATAATAGCCCGCTCTTCCTTATCGGTGCCTATCTGGTTTACATATACTTTCAAAGGCTCACCCTCGCAATCTGTACTCAGGCAGTTATTGGCCATCTGCCTGGGTAGGGTCAAAATCGGATTGGTACCGGATTATTATATCAATTCCGGTATCTCCCGTCCACATGGCCTTCTCCATTGCTATCTATATTAATCTGCAACGCAGCTATCGGCTTCTAAGGGGGGCTAACAGAACTTTCAAGGTACGACCCCCCCCGGCCCAGGGCAAGAG
>JBAYOC010000085.1:0-5792 GCA_041678465.1 Anaerovoracaceae bacterium
GGACGGGATTTGTATTTTCATGATGTGAAGATTAGCTGCAACGCTTTTGAAAGAGTGGGTCTCGACAATGTGAACGGCGCCTACTTTTACTTGATTACTGCCGGTGAAGCGCAAACGGACAGCGAACAGGTAATCGATCAGCTATATGGTGATATCTGGGGAACCAGTCTGGTAGATGCCGCAAGGGAAATGATTCGGGAGAAGATTGCTTTTATTGACAGAGACAAAGATGAGAACAGCATACTATCCGATTCCTTTGGCCCTGGGTATTATGGGATGGGGCTTCTGCAGACTGCCGATATCTTTCAAATTATCGATGCATCACTTGTAAATGTGACACTGAACCCGGGAGGTATGATGAGGCCTCAGAAGAGCATTACCGGACTTTTTTTGTCGGTCAAAAATGCAGACGTGTTGCCCCCTGCCACCTGTGAAAGCTGCATCGGAGGGAGCTCCGGCTGTGCTTTCTGCAACCGATGGGAAGGACCGGCGAGGTTTTAAGAGGGTATGCGCCGTTGAGTTCTGTACTGGCTGGGAGTGATACCCTCAACTTTGCGGAAAACCTTGGAGAAGTAACTCTGATCCTCAAAACCACACTGATATGCTATGTGAGTAAGATTTAAGCCGGTCTTTCTGAGGAGCTTTTTCGCTTCTTGAAGTCTCAATATGGTCAGGTATTCGGTGAAACTCTTTCCCATTTCCTGCTTGAAAAGCACAGATAGATAGGACTGGTTAACATGGAAGTGCTCTGCGCTGTCTCGCAAGGTAAGTTTCTCTCTGAAATTCTTATTGATGTACTTCACTGTTCCTTCCACAATTTTTGATGATCCATGGTAAAAATTTTCTCCATAACGCGTTGCCAGGTCGCCAAGGATGGAGCAAGCCAAATGCTTCATGCTCTCATAATCCTTTTGATCTGTTAGAAATTCCAAATCACCGGACTCCGTTTCAACATACTCCAAAGGAAATTGGTCCCAGTCGGGCAGGCCGCGAAGAAGCAGATTGAACAAGCTATAAACTCTCATTTTAACGGCATTGAGATCCCCGGCTTCCAATAGGTAGAGTTCATCCAGGAGTCCCGAAGCGGCCTCAGATGCTCCTTCTCCATCTCCACTGCGAACCAGTTGACTGACCTGATCCTCCAAATCTTGAGGATAACGCATATCCTTATGTATTTTTTTGTAATTTCGCACTTCGGAACTCAATTTGGACTGCTTCTCATACCGTTCGCTCTTTAGGAAATAATCGCCGGCATTGTCTACGGAAGAAAGAACACAGTTATTGAGCATCAATGATAAGTAAGACACTTCTTTAGGTGAAAACACCCTTATTTTATTCAACGCAAAACTCAACCCGGGAAAATCGGATTCAACGATAGAGTCTTCTTTTATCAGCTTTGTGATGTTGCTTTCACGTAGTGATCCCATTACGATGGGACCGGCCAGAAAGCCTCCTGATAATTTACCTTTTACGTAAAGAGCAACAGCAATCTTGACTAAGCCGCCCCGGCACACAAATATGTAAGGTTCACCGAGCTTAGAGGCGTAATCGATGGAGGAGATAAGGTTTCTTCCGCAATCGGAGGAAGGCACACCATACTGGTTAGCGAAAGAACATATTTTGGAATCGTTGTCCCATTCCATTCGAACATTACCGGCCGCATCCACGTAAGTGACGGGGACTTGCATCAAGTTGTTGAAGGATTCGATTGATTCCATCAAGTAGTTCGAGAGCTGAAGCTCTGTGTGTATAGTTGAAGATTGGCTTTGGTTCATTCGTTGTTACCTCATTTAATTACATATAAAAAGCGGTTATGTAATATTATTTTACCAAACAAATGTAGAATGAGCAAGTGCAAGAATATAGACCTAAGAAAAGTACCTATTTCTGCTTAAATCCTCCTATACTTTGTTACGAATAATAAGTTATGCTTACATTGGAGATTAGTATAAGTATAAATACTTCTCTTGAAGAATTTTACAATTAGAAATGGAGGATTAGTATGGGAAAAGATTTGGTTATTAAAGCATTGAACCACGAGAAGACTGATCGTGTTCCCTGGGTGCCCTTTGCCGGCGTACATGCGGGAAAATTGAAGGGCTATACGGGAAAGGAGATTCTTACAGATACAGACAAACTTGTCGAGTCGCTCCTTGAAGTAAATAAGCTGTATATGCCGGATGGCATGCCTGTCATGTTCGACCTGCAGGTGGAAGCTGAAATTCTAGGGTGCTCGTTACTTTGGGCAGATAACAATCCGCCTTCCGTAAAGACACATCCATTAGCAGAGGATAAGACGATTCCATGCAGATGCACCATTCCTACAAAAGAATCCGGAAGGATTCCTATGATATTGGATGCAATGCGCAGGGTCAAAGCTGAAATTGGTAATGAGACCGCTCTTTATGGATTGATCTGTGGACCCTTTACCCTTGCTTCCCATCTGAGAGGAACCGGAATCTTTATGGATATGGTAAAAGATCCTCAGTATGTGAAAGAGTTAATCGAATTTTGCTCTGAGGTCAGCATTAAGATGGCGGATTTCTACATCGAAGCCGGTATGGACGTTATCGCTATTGTAGACCCCCTCGTCAGCCAGGTTTCTCCCAAGCATATTGAGAACATGCTTTCGGAAGGCTTCATTGCTGTGTTTGACTATATAAGGAGCAAGGGAGCTCTTTCCAGCTTCTTCGTCTGCGGCAATGCTTCCAAGCAGATTGAAGCTATGTGTAAAATGCATCCGGATGGTATTTCCGTGGATGAAAATGTTAATTTAGTTGAAGCTAAAAAAGTCAGCGATAACTATAACATTACCATGGGAGGCAATATTCCCCTGACGACAACAATGTTGCTTGGAAATCAGCAGGACAACATGAAAGGGGTTGTCGACATCCTGGACAGTGTGGATCATCACAACTTTATTTTAAGCCCCGGCTGCGACATGCCTTACGACACACCGATCGAAAATACCATTGCAGCAGCTCAGGCTGTCAAATACCCGGATGATGCCAGAAAGACCATTGAAAACTACACAGCTGTAGTAGATGACATCGATGTTGAAATACCGGATTATGAGAACCTGGACAAAGTTCTTATTGAACTGTTCCTCTTGGATCCTGATCAGTGTGCTGCTTGTACCTATATGCTGAACAGCGTTGTTGATATCTATGATGAAATCAAGGATATAGCCGAGTACAGAGTGTATAAATACTTTATTCGGGAAGACGTTGCCAGGACGGCAAAAATGGGCATTGCAAACCTGCCGACGATGTGCATCAATGGCGAACAGAAATACATCTCTATCATTCCACCCAAGGAAGAGCTGATAGCAGAGATTAAAAAATACGTTAGAAACAAATAACTATATTGCAAGAACAAAACAGATTAGGAGGAAAAAAGATGAGTAAGGAATTGATTCTGAAGGCTGCCGCCGAGTCTATTATCGAAAGCGATGAGGACAAGGCTCTTGAGACTCTGGCGCAAGCAGATGCAGAAGGTATCGATGTAGTGGAACTCCTGAGCGAGGGTTACAGCGCAGGAATGAGAGAGTTGGGAGACCAATTTGGAAGAGGGGAAATCTTCCTACCCGAATTGATATTTTCTACAGAAGTAATGAAAATTGTTACTGAGAAGATCGAGTCAAGGTTGGAAGGTTCAGATGCGCCAAAGAAAGGCGTTATGGTTATCGGAACCGTTGCCGGCGACGTTCATGACATCGGAAAAGGCATTGTCGCTTCTCTGGTAAAGACAAACGGTATTGAAGTTCACGACCTGGGCCGTGAAGTTCCTGCCAGTGTTTTCGTAGAGAAGGCAATCGAGTTGAATGCTAATTTTGTAGGTAGCAGTGCACTTCTTACAACTACCATGACAGAACAGAAAAAAATCGAAGAACTCCTGGTTAAGGCCGGTATCCGCGATAAGGTAAAGACTCTTGTAGGTGGTGCACCGGTTACCAAGCGTTGGGCCGAGAAAATTGGAGCTGACGCCTATTGCGAAGATGCTACCGATGCTGTAAATGTAATTCTTTCCTGGCTGAACAACTAAAAGAAATCGATATAGTTAAGCAAGGGAGGAGAAAATGAGTAAATTTAAGCACGAAACAGACATCCAAGGCTACTGTATATTAGGCAATGATGATTTGGATGCCCTCCACGAAGCCACACTGGATCTCATGGAAGACTTCGGTCTTCAGATCCATGGCGATGAAGCACTGGAAATCTACAGCGCAGCAGGTTGCGATGTAGACAGAGAAACTGAAAGAGTCCGCTTTCCCAGAAATCTCGTCAATGACAGTATTGAATCCTGTCCCCCAGAGTTTACCCTCTGTGGCAGAGATCCAAAAAACGATACGCTGGTTGGCGGAAAGAACGTGGCATTTAAGAACTTTGGAACCGGTGTTCTGATGATGGACCCCTATACAGGAGAAGTCAGAGATTCTACAAAAGAAGACCTGGGAAACGTTGCTCGCTTCTGTGATGCGCTGGAGGCCGTTGACGTGTTCTCCATCGCAGTAGCTGCAGGAGATGTGGATCAAAGGATAAAGTCTCTCCACGAAGCAGAAGTGGTGTTCAACAATATCACGAAGAACTTTGCCCACGACCTGGAGGGTGTAAAAAACACCCAACGCTTTATCGATATGGCCGCTGCAATTCAGGGTGGCTATGACAAGCTGAGAGAGCGCCCGATTATCACCATGGGTGCATGTCCCAACAGCCCGCTGGAAATCAATGAGAATGAGACAAGTATTATTGCACTGTCCGCGAGACATGGACTTCCTATCGATATTTTGTCAATGGGTCTCTGCGGAGGAACGACACCTGCGACATTAGCGGGTACACTGGTTACAACAAATGCCGAGATTTTAGGAGGAATTGTCCTCTCTCAAATCATCAATAAAGGCAATCCAATCCTGTACGGCAGTTCTACGACGATTATGGATATGAGATCTGCCACCTCGCCGGTAGGTGCTCCGGAACACGCCATGTTTGGATCCGCCGTAGGGCAGATCGGACATTATTACGGGATTCCCACCAACGTAGGCGGAACTTAGGGGGACAGTAAAGTTATCGATGCTCAGTTAGGCCATGAAAAGACTATGACAGCCATTCTGCCATCATTGACAGGGAGCAATGTGATCTACGGAATGGGTATGCTGGAAATGGGAATGACCATGAGCTATGAGCAGCTTCTGATCGACCAGGAAATCGTCAAGATGATCCGGAGGATCCTGCAAGGTATCGCGGTCAATAAAGATACCATCGCGCTGGATGTGATCAAAAAGGTCGGACCTGCCGGTAATTATCTCGGGGAACGTCATACGTTGAAGTATATGCGTCAGGAACTATCAACTACAACGCTGATCAACCGTAAGATGAGGGACAATTGGGAGAAGAATGGTGCCAAGGATATCGCAGCCGTTGCCAGGGAGCAAGCTATCGAAATTCTTGAAAACTATAAACCGACACCATTGCCCGAGGATGTTCGAAAGAAAATTCACGACATCGTTCTGGAAGGTGAAGCAGAAGCTAACGAGTTAGAAAGAAAGGAAGGTTAAAATGCAGGACAAGAAGTACTTTACCCGTATGGGTGATGGCTCAATAGTGCATATGACCGAAGCTGAAATCCGGGAAGACATGAAGGCCGGGATGGAAGATGCGGTTATGAGAGGTAAAATTGATCCTCTCACAGATGAAGAGTTTGAACATCTGTATAGCATAATCACTATGCCCGGAACTATCGTGGGTGTTGAGCCGGGAATGCAGATCGTTACCACAAGCGATTCCGGTTCCGAC
>JBAYOC010000086.1:0-5779 GCA_041678465.1 Anaerovoracaceae bacterium
TACCACTCCACTCCTAAGTCGGCAAATTTGTCAATGTAGCTGTGGTCTACCACTCCCGGCGATATCATAACCGGGAGACCGGTAAGCTCTTTAATCTCTTCTATCATCTCAAAGATGGAGCGGAAGTCCTCTTTGTGATAAGCCATGTCTTCACCCATAGTCAGGTCCAGCATGATGACACCGGATTTCCAAAGCTGAGTGGCGATGTCCAAGATTTCCGACCGCGATTTCCGATAGCGGTCAATGCTGTTGTCCCTGCGATAAAAGCAGAAATTGCAGTTGTTTCTGCACCAAGTAGAGAAATAGACAAAACCGTAGAGAAAAATACTGTTGGCATACCCTTCTTCTCTAGTCTGCCGCGCCGCTTCATACAGGGCTTCCGTCTCCTCACCTTCCCGCGCAGAAAGGAGTGTAAGTACATCTTCTTTATTCAAAGTGTTTCCGGCGCGGACCTTCTTGATTATATCGTATATCACTGCTCTATCCTTTCAAATGAATTGGCGGGGAACCCGGGAGTCTCACCCGGCTACATAGATTTAGAGTCTATGCGATCCATCCGATCCGTCCCCCATATATTTACTTACAGAGCTCTCCCATCATAACGGCAGTTCCTAACTGCAACCAATCGTGTATCACTCTGTGTCGGTTTTTATAGTACAAGGCATCATCCAACGATAATGGGATTCCCGGAGCCGCCATCCAAAACTCAGGATGCAGCATTTCCTCCCGAATCCAACCTCCTTTATTAGTAGCGTCCAGCAGTAAAGGATAGTCTTTCATTTGCTTGATATCTATTAAAACCATGTCCTGATCCAAGCCGGCGGTCTTGTCGCGATCAATGTCATACACTACCGGAAAAGCATCCTTTTCCTTCAAAAAGTGTACCATTTCCTCTCCCACAATACCATACCCCAAAATCAGAACTCGACGCCCCGAAAGAAAGCCTGCAGCTTGCTCTAGAGCAGTTATGTATCCCTTTGCAGTGGCTGTATTATTATCGCTGACCTGGCCTTTTAATCGATTAATGCCAATAAATCGCTCGTCGTCCGCTAAGAAAAGGCAATGGGCGTCAGCGCGGAAAGCCTCGTAGATTCCATTCACATCGGAAGCTTCCGTAACAACTGCATGAAATCCAAGATGCTGTAGAATGGCAGCTACCGACTGAGAAAAGGTCTCAATAATGCCCTCTCCTGCTCTAATGGGAACGACACCGATTTTATATGATTCTGCCGCTTCTCTGATCCTGTCCGGATGTATACCGTTGGCTTCTGCTGCCAACTCCAACAATGTCTTGCCGGTTTTGTCGGCAAGTTCCCGGTCATATTCACAGATATCACTTTGGATATCCCGGATCCAGTCTTCCTTTAATCTTGTCATATTGCTACTTCTGACCTATAGAGGTCTCTCTTTCTCTTCCGAAAGAAGTTCTTTACCATAATGTGTAGAAAAAAAGGTTGTTGAATACTTCTCCAATTTCCAATCCGGAACCCTGCAGTCCGGGCATGGGACATAAGCCCATTTATTTCGGAGCCATCTGGCTGCTCTTGAATGTCTGGAATTAAATACTCGAAATTGCTTACCGCAGTGGGTGGTTATATCAATATAATCTCCACGTAGCTCAATAGCCCTGACCCCGTGAAGGCTACCTTTTCGGGAGGGCCAAAGCTTAATCTTTTCTACTAAAGGATATAGCTCAGTGTATTTGCGATAATATCGTTTCTTTATTTCACTCATTGTATACGCCTGATTTCTTTACTTTTTCCTCATCTTATCAATGATATCCCTTGCCGCTCTTACTGCTTCAATGGCGTCTTCGCTGTAGACATCGGCTCCAATCCGTTTCGTCCATCTAGGTGTGCATGGCGCTCCGCCTACCATAGTGGTGTACTTGTCCCGGATTCCCAGATCTCTTAACATAGTTTCTAATTTCTTCTGCTCTGTCAAGGTTGTGGTTAGAAGTGCACTGGTAGCAATAATATCGACTCCGTATTTTTCAGCAGTTTCAATAATGTGGTTTACCGGTACTTCTCTTCCCAGATCAATCACTTCAAACCCGGACGCACGCAGAGTGGAAGCCACTATATTTTTACCTATATCGTGGGTGTCACCTTCTACAGTCGCTATCAAGATTTTACCTTCGCTTTCCGTTACTTCTTCTAGTACTGACATTACCCGCTCTGTGACATTTTTCATGACTTCGGAGGAGTAAAGAAGCTCCGGCAATGAGATTGTTCCCTTCTCAAAGGAATTTCCCACCTCGGTATTTCCTGCACCAAATCCGGAACGCAGCAGCTCTGACAAATCCATTTCCTGGGCAATCGCTTCTTTGATTACTTCCATGGCCTTGTCTTCATCTGCTTGTAAAATAGAAACTTTAGCTGCCAGCATCAGACGTTCCTTAAAATCCAAAGTGATTCCCCTTTCTATATATTAAGACGACTCCCATCAAGAAATGCCAGGCTTCTTCCCACGCGCTTGATTCCGGAGTAGCTACCGGAAACCATGGCAATTCGCTCCATGCCAAATCCGATGCCGACCCAATTCGTATCAAAAATGCCCCAATTGCTGTCCAATGGATGGGGACCGTAGGCACCTGAACCTAGTTCAATTTCGTCCACAACCACATCTAATGTCTCTCCATACACTTCAGAGCCGGTAATCTCCAGATCGTAATTTTCGATTCCAACTGCCGACATGGCTCCGGCGGCCAATTCCCGCAGGCGGGTCATCTGCCCGTCTTTATAGCTCTCCGCAAACTCCACCAGGTTCAACATTGTAAACTCGTTCAGGTGCTGGGCACCCTGGCTCTCCTTGCGAAAGCAAGGTCCTATTTCAAAGATGCGAACCGGTTTTCTGGTGATGCGGTGAATGGATTTCATCATCTCATACAAATTGGGGGCGAGCATTGGCCTTAAGCATTTTTTATTGTCCACCCAAAAAATTTGTTGTCTAAGAGGATGATCCGCTGTGATACTCATTTTTTCAAGCATGGTCTCGGGAATAATAATCGGTGTGTTTACCCGGGTAAAATCCATTTCTTCGGTCAACCAGTCCGCAATGCGCTTTTCAACAGAGGAAAGCAATGGAAGGTGTCGATTCCGCAACAGGTCCTCCAGGTTTTCCTTATTCTTTCGGATGAGTCGGGTTTCCTCCTCTTTGTAAAAGGTATTGCGCTCCGAAACGTCCATAAAAGCCTTTTCCAGTGTCGGTTCTTCCGCATTGAGCTCTGAGAGCCGTTGTCTTTGTGTTACAGTAAAGCTACAATTCATACTATACCTCAAAAATACATTGCCTGTAAATATACAGTCTGAAAATCAGGATGTTCTGCCAAATCGATGTGATTGACTTCTCTCGCCAATCGATTCGCCTTTTCCAAAGTTTCTTTGGAGAGCAATGCCATGCAGGCACCGGCTCCTGCCGCATTTCCGATGGAAATAACCCGATCTGGCTTTACTTCAGGAAGAAGACCGATAGCCAAGGCGCTTTCTACCCTTATATAATTTCCAAAGGCCCCTGCTAAAAACACCTGATCTAAGTCTTGGTCCTTTAAGTGAAGTTCCTGCATCATGATTCGGATGCCGGCAAGGATGGCGCCTTTCGCTAATTGAACCTCTCTAATGTCCTTCTGTGTAATAAAAATCTTGCTTCCATCATTCTTGGTACAGAGGATAAAGCTATTCCCGAACTCTCCTGCTTCCAGCCGTCCGGACAAGGAATCGGGCAGTCCGGCCACCTGTGCATCCGCTTTTGTCAGAAGTTTTCCTTTTTTATTGACCAAGCCGGACTTCAGTAGTTCAGCAACGCCGTCTATCAACCCGGAGCCACAGATCCCTACCGGTTCTGCATCTCCGATAACAGAGATATCCAACTCTCCATCATGAATTCTTACACCTTCGATCGCACCGGTGGCTGCACGCATTCCCTGCTGGATACTTGCGCCTTCAAAGGCCGGGCCGGCAGCAGTAGAACAAGTGAGTACATTGCCTGAGCATGCCAGCAGGATTTCACCGTTGGTGCCGATATCAATGGCCAGATTGGCTCCCTCCATCTCTTCCAAGCCGGAGGAAAGTAGTACCGCAACGATATCCGATCCCACATGCCCCGCTATATTCGGCAACACATTTACAGTTGCCTCCTCGTGGACCGCTAAGCCCAACTCCTTTGCTTTCACAGACACAGGTCCTGTGAATCCCGGTGAAAAAGGTGCTAATGCAAGGCTTTTCGGATCAATTGCCAGGAGTAAATGACTCATAGTGGTGTTTCCAACTGCTACGATCTCCCGGATGGTCTGTGGATCAATGGCATAGCTGTCACTGAACTCTTGTATGATAGCATTGAGACAGCCGATAATTTTCTCCTGCATCCGCTGAAGGTTGCCATCTTCCGTTCCGCAGTACATAATTCTGGAAATGACATCTGCTCCGTAATCGCTCTGTGGGTTCGTACGTGCTACAGCACCAACGGGCTCGGCTTTTCGCAGATCCCAGAGCATGCCCACCACAGTGGTGGTACCGATATCAACGGCCAGGCCGTAATGTGCTTCCTGCTCACCGGGCTGCCTGGTTTTTCGATCCGGGAGAAAGTCTTCAGGTAGACGTGCCATGTCCTTTTTTCTACCCATATTCCCAACTGCAGACAGTACCTCGATGGTCAAATCATCTTGTACTTTTATCCTGCAGGCCAGGCGAACACCTGAAGATAACTCTTCCTGACTCAATAACTCGAGCTCTGTAGCATCGGGCGATCCCACATTTCCGGATAGAATCTTTATTTTACATTTGCCGCAGGTCCCCTGGCCGGCACAGTCGTTATTTATGGTTACCGAAGCCCTATCGGCTATTGCAGTAAGGGTCTCCCCCGCTTCTGCATGTTGTTTCTTCCCCATGGGTTGGAATGCTATGATCATTCTCTGTCCTTTCTCTACTGCTCGTTAGAGGGTGATGTTAAGGATATCCTTTAGCTCCCCTTTAAGTCCTTTTGTAATCATGCTCATCATACGTATTCCTACGGCAGATATGATCACAATCTCCGTCTTTTCTGCAGGTTCTTCCCATGGAACGATTTCCATGTGGTTTCTGACACCGCTGACATACAATGTACCATCTTCTGTATTGGCAAAGCCCTTGATCCGATATGAATCCTCCATTAAATCATGGAGAAAAGCTTCCATTGCCTTTCGCGACAAAGTTTTATCGGCGGTGAGAACAAAGGTTTTCGGCCTGCTTTCCACCGTATTGGAGCTTTCTTCATCGGGCTTGTCCGGAACCTTAATTTCATCGATCAGTTTACGGAATTCCACATCACAATAGGTGGTCACATAAATCGGGGCAATAGCATTTATTGAAGCAAGCTTTTCCAGAATGTCCGCCAGCTTGTCTTCATCTACTAAATCCACCTTATTGACAATGGTCCCTCCGCTATATGCCACCTGCTGATGAAGAGCAGGAAGTAAATCATAATAGTCCAGGAAAGTCTCGGCATCCACAACGCAGATAGATCCCCTGTAATCGTAAGGAACCGTCGTTTGCGGTGAAATTCCTTTTATTATCTGCGACATGCTTGCCGGGTCAGCGAGTCCGGAAGCTTCAATGAAAACATAGGAAATATCTTCTTTTGATAGCGCGATAAGACTATTGATAAAATTGTCTTTTATACAGGCACAGAAAATAGAGCCGTTTGTGAGCTCCGTCATTTTAATTCCTTCTTTTTCAACCAATGATCCATCAATGCCGATCTGGCCGAACTCGTTTACAATGACTCCGATTTTTTCATCTTTGAA
>JBAYOC010000087.1:0-5712 GCA_041678465.1 Anaerovoracaceae bacterium
AGTAAGTACAGTAATTGCAACAGCTCATCCGAGCACTTCTTATCAACATGTAATCCATTGTAGGGGATAAGTCTGCATGATATCTCCATGCCGGGGTCTGTCAGCAAATATTCAAGCATTATTTGTTCTGCGAGTTCATGAACGCCCTTTATTATTTTCTCAGTATCAATGCTCCTATTCACTTCAAAAATAGATGTACAATCCCGGGGAATTACATGTACTAACCCGCCGCCCTGGATATCACAAAGCTTTATCTCCAGGATTTCATTCAGCTTATATAGAATTCTCGCTGTGACTTTGATTGCATTGGCTTGTTCGTTTCCGATCTGTAGACCACCATGCCCGGAAGTCAAACCCCGGACACATAACTGAAACACATTTGAGTCTGCTGCATTGGCATCAATCACGATGTTCTTTTTTACTTTTCCTCCATAGACTGCCGAGGCAGAAAATATGGTAGATCCCTCTCGTATGCCATCGAGGCCAATCATCCTCTTTGATTTGAGCATAGAATAATCCAGTTTCTTTGCTCCGCCCATCCCGTTCTCTTCTTGAACCGTGAAAACACATTCAAGGGGAGGATGGGATAAGTTTTCTTCACTGAGTATACCTAATATATTGGCAACGCCGGCGCCGTCATCCGCACCTAAAGTTGTTTCCCTGGCCTTCATCCAACCATCCTCAATATATACATCAATTGGATCTTTATAAAAGTCGTGTTCACAGCCCTGTTCTTTCTCGCATACCATATCGGTGTGGGCTTGCAGAATGATCGGATCCGAGCCATCTTTATCCTTTGTTCCCGGTTTTTTGATGATGATATTACCGATTTTATCCCTGTGATACCAGAGCCCATTATCAATAGCAAAATGTTCGATGTAATCAGCTACTTTTTCTTCATGAAACGACATCCTGGGTATTTTTCTGATTGCATCAAAATACATGAAGTTTAATTGACCATTATACTTTTGAGCCATTTCCTGCATGATCATCTCTCCCTTTGTCAAGGTCGGCCTTTTTGAATTTCTATCCTTATTATGGCTCGTGACTCAACCCAAAGCAACTGCAAACTCAATTTACAAAAATTAAGCAGGCATAGAGAAATGCACATATGCCATAATAAATCTATGGATACTGTAAGAAAAAAAATATGGATTCCCCTGTGCTTCTTAATAATTCTCGGAGTGGCAATTCTTATGAACGCCTGCTTTTTTTCAGCACGGGATAACGATAATATCAGTGCCGAAGCAGTCAAACCCGAGAGCACAGAAGAGGATGATTTCATCAAGTGGGTGGATTTTAATGTACCCAAAGCGGCCATGTATAAAGCCATTTCCTTGGACGTACTCTCCAGAGATAAGGAGACTATAATCAACTGGATTGAACTGCTTGCGTATCTTGCTGCAAAAAACGGCAACAATTTCAAGGGATTTAAAGAGAAACAGCTCGACGAGATTGCGGAAAAACTGAATGCCGGAGCAACTATGGAGGAGCTCACGGCAGATCTGCAGTACTACTCCTACTATCATGAGGCTTATAGTGCGATTCTTTCCGGGTTCGTTGGCGAATATGAAATCGAGGTTCTCGATGAGGAGACCGGCGAAAAACGTTGGGAACGAAATTACGGATTGAAAGCTTTCTCCCCCATCGCAAAAAATTTCCCTTACAGCCATTATGACGACTTTGGCAACAGGCGTTCCTACGGATTCAGTAGGACCCACCTAGGTAACGACTTGATCGGCCAGGTGGGCACACCCATCGTTGCCGTGGAAGGGGGAACGATCGAAGCAATGGGATGGAACCAGTACGGTGGCTGGCGAATAGGGATACGCTCCCATGACCAAAAGAGATATTATTACTACGCCCACCTCAGAAAGAATTTCCCTTATAGAAAAGATTTGGAGGTGGGGTCCGTCGTCAAAGCCGGGGACGTTATCGGATATTTAGGCCGAACCGGTTACAGCATAAAGGAAAATGTGAACAACATAAACAATGCCCACCTTCACTTTGGAATGCAGCTTATTTTCGATGAATCACAAGTGGATAGCCCCAATGAGATCTGGATCGACGTCTATCAGATCATACGACTGCTCGACAACAGGCGATCAGAGGTTGTCAAAAATACGGAAACCAAAGACTATAGTCGAGTCTACGATATCCGGGAATCGGACGAATGAAGGCCCCTGGGGCAAGTCCCTACTTTTTAAGCGTAATGGTTCGGGCATCATACTCGATCAGATCATCTTTTCTCATTTTATTCAGTTCCCTGCTTAGTGAAGTTCTCTGAACCCCCAACCGATCGGCAAAGTCTTTTTTAGAAATACTCAGTTTTATGGTATTGCTTTTTTGAAGGTAGCACTCGTACTTTAGATATTCCAAAACAGACCGTCTTATTGTCTTAAAGGAAATTGCGTGTATCTTATCCGTTAATACTAGCGTTCTATCCGATATTGCAGTCATTAGCCCGGTCATAAAACCAACATTCTTCTGACAAAGTTCAAGTATAAACTCTTTATACAGATGGAGTACAACCGTTTTCGATTCAGCTACTACCGTCATAGGATAAGTGTTTCTTTTTGAGAAAATCAAATTTGCTCCCAACATGTCTCCGCCCAAAAACACAGATATTTTCAGAATGCTTCCATTTTCATCTATCCTTTGAACAGATACTTTTCCATCTAAAATAATGCCCATTGTGTTGCAATGCTCGTTTTGGAGATGTATGATCTGCCCTTTGTCGTACTGACTTATGCGATATCGGGATGAGTGAAACACCAAAGACAGTTCATCCTCTGTAAACGCTCTAAAAAGGTCTATCCGTGAAATTGCACCTAAATAATCGTCAACAATCATTTTATTTACCGCCTAAAAAGTTACCTTGGTAACTTCATTATATCCTATTCCGGCATATAATGAAACTAATTAAAAAATTAGAGGAGATAACAAATGCAAAAAACATTACAGCGTGTCATTCAGATCATCTTTCTTGCTCTCTTTATTTTCCTGATAATTCAGGGGAAAGTACAGTTATGGATGGGGCTCTTCCTTTTGGGTATCGCAGCTTCATTTATGCTGGGCCGGATCTATTGCGGATGGTTTTGTTCGATCAATACTGCCATGGTTGGCGTTACATGGATTAAAAAAAAGCTACACATAAAGAGTATTAAAGTGCCATCTTTTTTAACAAAAGCGTGGGTACGGTATGGTATGTTAGGTATATTTGCCCTAACATTCGTTTTCGTCATGGTAACCGGAAAGCAGCTGCCCGTTCTCCCTATCTTTTTTGTGATAGGAATGTTACTAACACTTCTTTTCCCCGAAGAATTATGGCATCGCCACCTATGCCCATACGGAACCCTTTTACATATACCGGCGAGGGCATCCAAATTTGGAATGACCGTTGATCCTGACAACTGTAATAACTGCGGTGTATGCATGCGCGCATGCCCGGCAAAAGCAGTTGAAAAGTATGAGGATCATCATCAGATCCACAAAAATGATTGTATCGTATGCATGGAGTGTTCAAGACAATGCAAACAAGAGGCTATAAGTTATAAACAAATATCCGGTGCCAAGCAGCGCTGAGACAAATCTGGTAGATCCCCCATTGTCAAAAATACGGAAACCAAAGACTATAGTCGAGTCTACGATATCCGGGAATGCACCGAATAGATTTGAAGCCTTATATCTCACCCAGGTGTTCCAGTAGCCTGTAGAGCACTACCGTAGCTTCCTGTCGGGTTAGGTAGGCTTTCGGATTAAATTTACCAAAGCTACCCACCATAATGCCTTTAGACGCCAGGTAGTTGGCCCCGGCAACTGCATATGTTGCAATGTTCTCTTGGTCTATAAAGCCGTGGTTTGCGGCTATTTGTGGCTCCTTTTCTTGCAAATAACTTATTAACCGATAAGCAATCGCCGCCAACTGTTCTCTTGTCATGTTATCCAAAGGCGCAAAGCGGCCATTTTCCATACCACTCATAATCCCCAAAACTGCTGCAGTCTCTACATTTTCAGCGTACCATGCGTCAAAGGCCACATCGGAAAATCTACCCTTCTTTGTTACAGGTTTTACATATAGTGATCGGATGACGATTGCGGTTAATTCAGCTCTTGTAATATTACCCAGAGGATCGAACACCCCTTCTTTCTTTCCGCTGACCAATCCCCGGGAAGCTAAAATTTCTAACGGCTCCTTTGCCCAGGCTGCCGTTACGTCATCAAAGCTGCGAAGGGTCTCGAAAGCGGCAAAGTCTGAAAAATGGC
The DNA here is from genome assembly GCA_041678465.1 of Anaerovoracaceae bacterium. Lineage (GTDB taxonomy): Bacteria > Bacillota > Clostridia > Peptostreptococcales > Anaerovoracaceae > UBA1426. The sequence goes on from JBAYOC010000087.1 coordinate 4,267, forward strand.
CTATTCGGAAGATAATAGTTCCTGCATCAACATTAGCCTTTCCGCCCAGGGGCTCCCACTTTCCGGTCAATTCATCATAACGGCATGCAATCACCCTTTGCCCGTTTTTTATATGTTCTTGCCGTACCGGCATAACCACTGTTATAGCGTCATCAAGCTCTATCAGCGGTCTTCCTCCAACCGTTACTGTAATATTTAATAGCCCTGATACTCTGTTTGGATCATCCGGTAAATCTTGATTATTCTCATTTCTTCCTGCAATTGTAATAACAATGGATAGTTTTTCGCTTTCAGTATGATTCCTAATCCATTGTTCCGGGAAGGTTAATTCACCCTTTTCTGTTGTAATGCGAAGTCCCGACCCTGCTGCCAAAAGCTGATCCAGCAGGCTGGCAGACAAAGTTATGCGGACACCGTCTGATTGATTCGCTTCCCGTGCTAAGTTCAAAGTGTAAAAACCGTCTTGGTTCATGCTCCAATCACCCTGGTGCAGATTGTCCACAAGCACTGCTGTGAGGGAGAGTTCTCCTGTAACAGGAGGCTTCACGCCGGATCCGGATCGGGAATCAGGTTCTGTTGTAAATGTGAAACTATAGTCGACAGATTGGTAATCTCCATTCACGTTTTTCACGGCTCCTATGGGAATTTGCACCGAGTATGCTGTATTGCCGGATAATCTGTGGGTGGGTTTTAGGGTCAACCATTGGTCATTTATAGTTATAGCAACGGGTATCCTGAGGTTACTGATGTCTTGTTCCAAATAAATATCATTGATTGTTGAACCTGCTTTTATAACCTCACTATATTGAATGCGAACTTCTGTATCCATCCCTACATTTACTGCTCGGTTGAAAGGTGAGTTAAAAACGGGCACCGGATTTTGGGATACTGTGGTGAAGTTGAGAGGTTCAGAATTCCTCATGCTACGACCATAGGGATCGGCGATGGCATTTTCCGGTATGACCAGAGTGTATTGGGTGCTGTGCAGTAATGGATCTATAGGTGTTATGGTCAAAACATTCTCATCTATAGCCTTTTCAACGGGTACAGGATTCAAATATCTGTCGGTTAGTTTGATGTGGTCAAAACCATCCTTTTCAACGATCAGGCGATTGAACTGTAACGTAATGGGTTCATCGATACCTACTTGTTGCTGCCCGTCGGCGGGATTCATGGCCCTCACCCTTATGATTTTAGTATCCAACTCAAAGTTGAGGACATTGTTGTCCATTGTTTTTTCTTTTATTCCTTCCGGCAAAGATACTGCTACAGTCATTGGATATTTGCCTGCCCCACCTTCTGTTAAGCCTTCCGTTGAAATGACAAAGTTCGTATTGGCATGCTCACCCGGATCCAGCTGTCTGATCACTGTGGAAGCCACTTCCTCTTTGCCATGCTCAAGAACCACCTTAATGTTTTCCAATGGGTCCGATCCGTTATTGAAGA
>JBAYOC010000088.1:0-5703 GCA_041678465.1 Anaerovoracaceae bacterium
ACCTCATGATACGATCCGTCATACAGATCTACACCCACATCCACTACCTGATAGCCGGCTAAAGGACCGGACAGCATGGCTTCGCGAATACCCTCATCAATCTTGTTGATATATTCTTTTGGTACCGCTCCTCCGACGACAGTGCTCTTAAACTCGTAACCGGCACCGGGCTCTCTTGGAGTAACCCGAATCTTGACGTGGCCGTATTGGCCGCGGCCGCCGGACTGTTTGGCGTACTTGTAATCCACATCTGCAGGTGCTGACAAGGTTTCCTTATAGGATACCTGGGGTTTCCCTACGTTAGCCTCTACTTTGAATTCGCGCAGAAGCCGGTCTACGATGATCTCCAGATGGAGTTCACCCATACCTGCAATAATCGTTTGCCCGGTGTCCGGATTGGTGTAAGCTCGGAATGTAGGATCCTCCTCCGCCAGCTTCATCAATGCAACGCCCATCTTATCTTGCCCCGCCTTTGTTTTAGGCTCGATGGCAATCTCTATGACAGGGTCCGGGAATTCCATGGACTCCAAAATAATAGGATGCTTTTCATCACAGAGAGTATCTCCCGTAGTGGTGTTTTTCAATCCTACAGCGGCAGCAATATCTCCGGAGTAAACAAAGTCTACTTCCGCTCTGTGATTTGCATGCATCTGCAGAATTCTGCCTACACGTTCCCTTTTTCCCTTAATGGAATTAAAGACGTAGGAGCCGGATTGCAAGCTTCCCGAATACACTCTGAAAAATGCCAGTTTCCCTACAAAGGGATCTGTCATAATCTTAAAAGCAAGGGCTGAGAAGGGTTCTGCATCACTGGAGATCCTCTCCGCTTCCTTTTCCGTTCCCGGCAACATCCCTTTAATGGGGGGAATGTCAAGGGGAGACGGCATATAGTCTACAACTGCATCCAGCAAAGGCTGAACACCTTTATTCTTATAGGAGGATCCACATATTACAGGAACCATGGTTCCTGCCAGGGTCATCTTGCGAATTCCCTCTTTGATCTCTTCTTTTGAGAGCTCCTCCCCTTCCAAATACTTAGTCAACACTTCTTCATCTGCTTCTGCAACGGCCTCGATCAAAGCAAATCTGTATTTCTCAGCTTCAGCCAAAAGCTCAGCAGGGATTTCAGTGATCTGGATGTCCTTTCCCAGGTCATCCATATAGATTTCTGCATTCATTTCTACCAGGTCAATCATGCCGACGAACTTATCTTCACTTCCGATGGGAAGCTGAATCGGTACAGCATTTGCCTTAAGCCTGTCCTTGACCATGTTTACGACGCGAAGGAAGTCAGCTCCGAGAATATCCATCTTGTTGATAAAAATCATTCTGGGAACCTGGTACTTCTCGGCTTGTCTCCAAACGGTTTCAGACTGGGGCTCAACTCCTCCTTTGGCGCACATAACAGTTACCGCCCCATCGAGAACACGGAGAGATCTTTCTACCTCAACGGTAAAATCAACGTGTCCGGGCGTATCTATAATGTTTATCCTGGTATCCTTCCATTGGGCCGTTGTTGCAGCAGAAGTTATAGTGATGCCTCTCTCCTGCTCCTGCTCCATCCAGTCCATAGTAGCTGCGCCTTCATGGGTCTCTCCCATCTTGTGGGTCTTACCTGTATAGAAAAGGATTCGCTCCGTGGTGGTAGTCTTTCCGGCGTCAATATGCGCCATGATACCAATATTTCTTGTTCTTTCCAACGGGAATTCTCTAGGCATATCTTAACTCCTTTCTACAACAATTATCTGTTGTTTTTTCTCGTTTATTACCATCTATAATGTGCAAAAGCTTTATTGGCATCTGCCATTTTGTGGGTATCTTCTTTCTTCTTCACTGATGCACCGACACCATTGGCAGCATCCATGACTTCCTTAGCAAGCCTCTCGGACATAGTCCGCTCGCCTCTGGCCTTGGTGTATTTTGTCAACCATCTCAAGCCCAGGGTCTGACGTCTTTCCGCTCTGACTTCTATTGGAACCTGATAGTTGGCGCCACCAACACGTCTTGCCTTTACTTCGAGTACCGGCATAATGTTATTAATCGCCTTCTGGAAAATCTCCAATGGTTCCTCTCCGGTGGTTTGCTTAATCTTGTCAAACGCATCGTAAACGATGGCTTGCGCAACTCCCTTCTTCCCGTCAAGCATGATGCTGTTAATGAGCTTTGCCACAACAACACTGCCGTAGACCGGATCAGGAAGTACTTCTCTTTTAGGTATATTACCTTTTCTTGGCACTTCTCTTCCCTCCTTGTTTGCACACAGGCATACGTCCTCGGTACTCGACCTCCTCAATAGAGGCCGCGGTGCCACTCAATATATATAATTAAGGGCACATTCGCTAAATTTCCCTACGAAACTTACCTTGTATACTTTCCCGTGATTACTTCTTCTTGGCTCTCTTGGCTCCGTACTTCGAACGGGCCTGGCCTCTGTTCGTCACACCCGCTGTGTCCAGTGTACCTCTGACAATATGATATCTGACACCGGGCAGATCCTTGACTCTGCCGCCTCTGATCAGCACAACGCTATGCTCTTGCAGGTTGTGGCCGATGCCGGGGATGTATGCGGTGACTTCGATACCATTGGTGAGACGGACTCTGGCTACTTTTCTCAGAGCTGAGTTCGGCTTCTTCGGAGTGACAGTCTTAACGGAAGTGCACACGCCTCTCTTCTGCGGAGCCTCAATTTCAGTGGATTTTCTTCTGATGGTATTGAGACCTTTCAACAGTGCAGGTGATTGGGACTTCTTTACGGATCTTGTCCTTCCTTCTCTTACCAGTTGGTTAATGGTTGGCATTCTGTATTTTCTCCTTTCTTGCTGTATAGATTCTTTTCCCCTTTGTGGGGAAATTCTTACACAGCATACTGTGCTTTATCTAAACCTCTATTGTAAAGGGTTCAAATCTTTATTGCTGACGTGACATGGCTCCCACCATACATTTGTTACGCAAATGTGGCTAGGAGCACAGCGAACCGGCGTTTAGTATATCACCGCCGGCTCATTTTTGTCAATCTTTTTTATCTTACAGGATCTCATCCATGTCCGCCACGGACTGGAACAGAGCTGAAATATCTCCCTGTGCCAGCTCCTTGACTGAGCTTTCAGGCTCTGCTTCGGTTTCTATCTCTTCATCTTCTTCTAGGAGATTAAAGGACTCCATGTATTCGGTGTTGACACCGTAATCCAAATGGATATCCTTGTACCTCTTCATGCCCGTTCCCGCAGGGATGAGCTTTCCGATGATGACGTTTTCCTTGAGACCCAGCAAATAGTCTGTCTTACCTTTTATTGCTGCGTCCGTCAGAACTCTGGTCGTCTCCTGGAAGGATGCCGCTGAGAGGAAGGAGTTGGTCGCTAGGGAAGCCTTTGTAATACCCAAGAGTACCCTTTTCGCTTTGGCCGGATCCCCACCTTCTTCTACCACGATGTTCTTGTTTGCCTCTTCCAGTTCAGATAAGCTGTAAAGTCCGCCCGGCAGCAGGTCTGTCTCGCCGGCCTCATCGATCTTGTACTTGGAAAGCATCTGACTGAGAATAACCTCAATGTGCTTATCGTTGATATCTACACCTTGATTCTGATAAACTCTCTGCACTTCCTTGAGAAGGTATTGGTAGACGCCTTCAACGCCGTTGAGTCTCAAAATATCGTGGGGATTCAAAGGTCCTTGCGTAATGGCTTCTCCTGTCAATATGAAATCGCCCTTGGAAACCCTCATTCTGGATCCGTAGGGAACCACATAGTCCTTCTCTTCTTCTCCGCGAATCTTCACTTCAATCTTATTGTCTTTTCTCGTTTCAATGGAAACCACAGTACCATCCGCTTCGCAGATTTCCGCCAGGCCTTTGGGCTTTCTGGCTTCAAAGAGCTCCTCTACTCTGGGAAGACCCTGAGTGATGTCGCTGCCCGCAACACCTCCCGTGTGGAAGGTACGCATGGTTAGCTGGGTTCCCGGTTCACCAATGGATTGTGCCGCTGTGATGCCTACCGCTTCACCGATATTCACAGGTTCTCCCGTAGCAAGGTTCCTGCCGTAGCAGGTTCCGCAAATCCCGTATTTGCTCTTACAGGTCATAACGGAACGGATGGCCACGGATTCAATGCCCGCAGCATCGATTTCGTCCGCATGTTTCTCAAGGATTTCCTGTCCTGCTTCCACGATAACCTGACCCTTGTTGTCTTGAATATCCATCAATGCGGTCCTGCCGATGATACGCCGTTTCAGAGCTTCAATGATTTCTTTTCCATCAGTGAATGCCCGAACCTCGATGCCCTCGTTTGTGCCGCAGTCCATCTCTCTGACGATAACATTATGGCTCACGTCTACCAGCCTTCTGGTGAGATAACCGGAGTCAGCCGTACGGAGAGCTGTGTCGGCAAGGCCCTTTCTGGCACCGTTGGTTGAGGTGAAATATTCCAGTACGGACAAACCTTCACGGAAGTTCGAGGTGATGGGGATCTCAATGGTGTACCCGGAGGCATTGGCCATCAGACCACGCATACCGGAAATCTGCTGAATCTGCTTCTTGCTTCCTCTGGCTCCCGAATGTGCCATTACATAAAGGTTATTTAAGGTGCTGAGAGAGTCCATCAAAGCATTGGCTACATCGTCAGTCGCCTTGCTCCATGTCTTTAGAACTCTATCGTATCTTTCGGAATCGGACATCAGTCCTTTCCGGTAAGCAGCTTCGTATTTATCAACGCTTTCGTTAGCTTTCGCAATAATCCCGGCCTTTGCTTCCGGAATCTCCATATCCGATACACTGATCGTGATGGCTGACATGGTAGAATAATGGAATCCCGTATCCTTAATGTGATCCAGTATGTTTGCGGTAGCAGTGTTCCCAAAATTCCGGTAACAGCGGTCGATGATCTGTCCTAACTTCTTCTTGTCACAGAGGAAGTCCACTTCAAGAGAGTAGGGATCCGTTGTTCTGTCCACGTAACCCAGCTCCTGGGGGATATTTTCATTGAAGATAAACCTACCCACCGTGGATTCCACTAGTTTGCCTCTGTCCTTAGGATCCATTTTCTTACGTACTTTTACTTTTGCATGGAGGCCTACTACGCCGTTGCGGTATGCCATCAGCATCTCATCAAAGTCGGCAAAGATCTTTCCATCACCTTTTTCAGCAGGTGTGTTTCTTTCTTCTGCACCGGGATGGGTGAGGTAATAGCTTCCCAAAATCATGTCCTGGGTAGGAGTAGTGATGGGGCTACCGTCCTTGGGTGCCAAAATATTGTTGACCGACAGCATTAGGAATCTGGCTTCTGCCTGCGCCTCTACGGATAGGGGCACGTGAACAGCCATCTGATCGCCGTCGAAGTCTGCGTTGTAGGCGGTACAAACCAGAGGGTGAAGCTTTATAGCCTTACCTTCTACCAATACGGGTTCAAAGGCCTGAATGCCTAGTCTATGCAACGTGGGGGCACGGTTCAACAAAACCGGGTGCTCCTTGATAACTTCGTCAAGCACATCCCAGACTTCCGGTCTAACTTTCTCCACCATTCTCTTTGCGCTCTTTATGTTATGAGCGTAGCCATCCTGCACCAGCATTTTCATAATGAAGGGTTTGAACAGCTCAAGAGCCATTTTTTTAGGCAGTCCACACTGATAGAACTTCAGCTCGGGGCCAACGACGATTACGGACCGGCCGGAATAGTCTACCCGCTTGCCTAACAGGTTCTGACGAAATCTCCCCTG
>JBAYOC010000089.1:0-5699 GCA_041678465.1 Anaerovoracaceae bacterium
AAGGGCTTGTACCCTTTTTCCCGCGCCTCTATATTTGCCCCCACAACCTTACGTGTCAGAGCTTTCGATACTTCATCATCGTAATGCGTGATGCTGTTGGCCAATACCAGGCCTTTCCCGTGAGGCCCAAAGGCCCTGCCTTCCTCTTCATAGGAAGCAAACCCTTTGTCCCGGCGGCTGTAGTAGCACCCTCTTCCATGCATGACCCCCAGGCCATAGCCTCGAATCCGGTCAGGTGCCCAGTCGGGGTCCATGCCTTGCGCCGTTAAAAGCGCTTCCTTACACAGCAGATCAACGGGATCGGAAACAATGGCCATCCACCCCGGGAAGCCGGATTCCACCCCTTGCCTCACCCATTCCGCAACCAGTACTCTATTCCTTTCCCATTGCATCATCCGAACATCACCACCGGTTTGGCCCACAGGCGGGACTCCCGCTGAGGCACAAAACACAGCTACATCTCCATGAAAGAAATCCTCTCTCTCAAGCCCCACCACCTTGGGGAAGCTGTGCCGGGAACCACAGCCTGCAATCTGCCCGTACTCGGTTTCCAGCCTTTCCACCTGCCTGGGATCAAGATCCCAGATTCCAATGGTGTGAATCCACTCTCCCCCAAGTAGGAATAACCCGGACAACAAAGTGCTTCCCACATCCCCCATAGCAAAGACATTAACCTGTTGCTTGTCAACGGGTTTTCTTAGCTGGTTCAGCGAAACTCTATTCTGGACTAAATCCGTTACACGTGCCATAGACCGTTCCTTTCTATACCAAGCTGTTGCGAAGCCGCTTTAATTTCTCAATGTCATTGGCCACGTACACGGAAGGGGCCAAATTCAAGTCATAATACAGGCAATCCCCCTGATCCGGCGAACGGGAAGAAATAACCACCTCTCCCAAGCGCTTCAGAGTCAGGTTTTTCTCATAATGCACCTGGTATTCCTCTTCAAGTACCTTGAGGATCTCCTTTGCGTTTTCCAAACAGGTCAGAGACAAGTTGTAAATGGATTTCTTGTCGGCGCCCTTTAGAAAAGCGGGAGCAACGTAGGGCTGAATCAGATTTATGGAAGGAATCATGCTTACATTTTCCCTATTTTTACGAGCCACGCTGTCTCCCCCGATGAAGGGATATATGGAGGACTCCATAAACCATGCTCTTAAATTGGGGATGAAATAGGCACTGTCAACCTTTAACTTTTGAATGGTCATCAGGTCCTTTCCACGGTCGGACAAAATTCCCACCACCAACTTCCGTATTTCTACACCTTCCTCTTTAAACAGGGGCTCCAATCCGCGAATCCGATATCCTTTATGAAGCAATTCATCCACCAGGATAACGCTTCGATTGAAGGATTTTATAGTTCTGATCTGATTGATCAAAGGTGAATAATTGGGGTACTCGGCAATGTGAAAGCTCTTTATGTCCGGCTCAAACACCTTGTCCGTATGGAAGGTTTTTGTTACAGTATTGGGAACCGCCGCAACACGAAGGATTTTGCCGAAGGGAACACACATGTAGGGTCCCAGATGCCGCTCCGGCGTGGGCTCTGCGGGGACCTGGTTTTCTACAGTAACAATTTTCACTATTTTATGATGCATCACCCCGGCATTAAAGGATATCACCAGGTTTCCCGGATAAAGATTGGTCAACGCCATCTGGAGGTTCCGGTGGGCTTTATCCATAACTGCAAGTACCCGCTCGTCCCGGTTTAAGGGATCTTTAATGGTGGTCTCCATATTTTGCAGCAAAGTGATAGGAGCTTTCATATCTACTGTGTAGATATTCATATCTTCCTCAGCAGGAGCTTTTATAAAGCCCTGTCGCTCCAATACTTCCAAGACCTTGTTGTTCAAAGGCCCCCTTTGCCGGCGATGGTAAACCGCATAGCTGTAATCATCCCGAAGGCAGGCAGCAAGTACTTCGGTAAGAAGAAGCTGGGGTAAGTCGCGTATTTGGCTATCCTCTGCAAAGTATAAACAGCTGATCACCGCAATTTTACCCGAAGCGTGTTCTCTCAGATATGCAGTGATTTCCAGATCTTTAAATTCGCTGTATAAATCGGTTCTGTGAATACTCCGATAGGCCCCTGCCGCCACCATACGGCCGCCCTGCTGTCCGTCTCTTATCACGAAGATTTGCGTCTTCTTGTTATCCAGGTATTCCCTCAGGGCTGTCAAGCCCGGACTGTTATGAAACAGCACGTCATCCACTTCTTTTAACAGAAGTCTGTTTTCTCCCGTATCCTCCTCCATATATATGCCCTTGGTCTGCATGATTAGCTTGTATTGAGGTTCCCGAAGATACAGGCTGTTATCATAAATATAGTTTTGCGCCACATTATCAATGAGGTTTGATATGTCCCGGTTATAGTCGATGTTTTCCCTGATTCGGGTGGAGCTGATATCCTCAAGGTGAACAGGCAGTTTCAATTCCACCACCCGGCCTTTTATACTACCATAAGCCTCCTTGAGTTTCTCTTCCTCCCATTTTCCTTCCGAGGCGCTCTCCCTCCTAAATACAATGTGATTGAATGTATGAATGGATTCATTCGAAGGCGGCCCTTTATAAGAAGAGGCACTCACTACCACATCGCTTCCCACTACCACATAGAGGTCATCGTGGGGAAGCAGCTCTCGGAGCCTCTTTAAATCCCTTTCATTGGAGAGGTTAACCGGCACCGAGTCCGGGAAAAGATACACATGCCGTTCATCCGCTACCGACATGGACATAATTTTCCGCCGCACCATTCTGGGCTGTGTTTTTTTGGACCAGGAAAACTCGTCCAATGCCATATAGACCTCAAAGCCCATATCACGAATCTCTCGAACGATGGCCTTATGACTGAGGGAAAAGGGATCGAAGGTCCCGGGGAAAAATGCAGCCTTATTCATGGGCTGTGATGGGAACTCTCCATAGTGGAAATGGTACTCTTTGATAAAGCGGTAAATATCGTTCAAAGAGGCGGCATTGTTATAGAAGGTCAATTCAGACTCTTGCTGATCCATGAGCAAAGTCAGCATTTTCTTATTAATCGTTGTGAAAATATGAGCCTTGTCTTCAAGGGTCAGTTCCCTGTGTCCAAATATATGCCGACCTATCACTTCGAAGGCCTCCTGGCTGACTACCTCCCGGTAATTGGACAAGCCTTTCATAAGAATGCCCAGCAGCCGTTCCAAGCGTTGGCGGTTTATCTCCGGTTCCTCCGGGAAACGCTGCCCGTATTCTGCATACTTACTGATCATAATACCCACGGTATCAAGAGCTACCGAACTAATCCGATCGTTTGTGCTTTCGGTTTGCTTTACTAATTCCTTAATAAATTCGTCCAGCTCGTTGGGATGGAGATAAAGGCTCAGCTGACCCAAATATTCGGGTATATATTTTGAAAACTGATATTCACCGATCTCCAGCCCCCGGGTCAGTTCAATGACGACTTCGTTTCGTTCGTCTAGGGGAAGCATCTCGATTACTTTCAGTAAGGCACGGCCGGCGCTGTGCCGAACAGTCACCTTTTCGCTGACCTTGAGCAGGTTGGACAGATGGGTAGTGATGTGAAGCAATTCCGTAGTCTTTCCACGCTTCAGGCTGTCCAGAAGAAGTTCGATGTTAACCGCCTTCACCACCCAGGGCGTATCCACCTTCAGATTTTCCAAAAACACATTGGAAATACCATCAGAATAACGGCTTAAAGCGAGTTCACACTCGGCAACTCTCTTTTCATGCCCCCCAATTTTTTTAAGAATATTCCACTTTAAGTAGGTTGCGCTGATGATGTTGTTTTTCTCATTGTTCTTGACTACTTGCTCCACGAACTTCACAACTTGAGGAGAGGGATCTGATTCTGCCATGTATTTCGCCACTCGCAGAGCACACATCTTGATTTCCGGTGACTCCCTCCCGGAGACCTCAGCTGCAAAGGCTATGACCTTAAGACGTTCTTCCGGCTCTGTCTCTGCCATAGGAATGAACAGAAGGGCATCCAAAACCACAAAGATCTCGTGGTCTGCCTCCATTGGCTTATCACAGTACTGCAGAAGAACTCCAAGGTACCGTTTTCTTTCCTTTACGTCGAGGCCCCTGAACAGAGAGATAATTACACTCCTCAGTGCATACCCAACCCAGCGCCGATGCTGGTCTGTCACCTTGTAATCCGGAAATATAATATCGTGAAGGTATCGATCCCAAAGCTCAATCCCCGTCAGATCCTGTTTCCCAGGCAATGCGCCTTGGGGGATTTCCTTCCGGTATTCCTCATCGAAATGAGCAATTATCTTTCCCATCAGGCTCCCGGCTTGACGACGAATATCCCCTTCCCTATGCATCAACAGCTCATAAAGAAAATGCAGGGTTATATATTTCTGCTTTTGAGTCATATACGTGTAGTACTCTTCGAAAATATTGACGTACGCCCGTATATTCTTCCAGTTCTTTTCGCTCCTGGCCGCTTCCAATAGATTGCCAAACGCAGTTTCATTATTGAACTTGCTCATCAAGGAGATGTTGTGCTGGATTGCAAGTCCCTTAAAGGTATCGATGACCTCCGCCGACCTCATCAATGCCACATCCTTTTGGGGAGGGGGCTCCACAAAGCTATCTGCCAGATCGGTGTGAACTCCCAGGGACTTTATATACTCCTCGAAGTCCTTCAACTTGGAATAGACCTTAATGTAGCGGTCGCGCTTGGTCTCGTCCACATTGTCCAGCTTATTCAAAATCACATCAAAGGATTCTTTCAGGGTATAAAAATTCACTTCTTCCCGGTTCTGTCCGTTTCGCATGCTCTTTACACGAAAATCGGAATAAATCAATACAAGAGACTCCACTGACAAGTTCTCTAATTCCAAATCCCAAGTAGAGTGATTGGTGGCGATGTGAGCAATGGTGGGCATGTGATTGCCCGACAGAAATTGGTCGGTGTAGTAGTAATGAAGATAAGGTATTCGAAGGCTCTCGTCTTCCGTTCCTCCGTATTTTCCCAAGTCGTGGGAAAAGCCTGCTCCCGAGAGGAGGGCCAAATCAATGGGTACGCCGGCTTTTTCCAATTGCCGACCTATGAACATGCATAGATGGTGAACCCCCGCAATATGACCAAGGGTGTTATATGGGGTTATTTCCGCGCCGACACACATAAATTCATGTATATACAAATCTTCCTTAAGATTTAACAGCCTTTGGTATTCCGGTGCGCTGTCGTATTTTTTGCTTTCTTCACTGGTCAAAAATGCGAAGTCTCTATAGTAGTTCAAAGGGTTTCCGGTCCTCTTAATTTCCATGAGGGCCCGGATAATCTGAAACAGCAGGAGTCGACCCGTTCCGTACAGTGCCTCCCGTTCCTGATCGTCGTTAGCCGCTCTATGGGGGAAAAGCAACCCTATGGTAGAATCATAAAGATACTCCAACCACCCTTCTTCCGGCGTGGGGCTAATCTGATTTATCGTTTTCTCTGCTATTGCAAGCACATCGGCGCACCCCCAGGATTCCTGCTGGAGCAAGTAGGAAAGGTGGCTTTTCCAGTCGTCCTTTGCGAGCAGTTCCATCATCGCCTTTTTGGACATTCGAATATTTCGAAGGAAATATTTTTCGGTCAAGCATTCCTTAAACAATTTGTATGCTTCATTCACACTCTTGATTTGCACGGATTTCACCCCTCTGCATAGCTGATTCTAAACTGCAATTCTATTGTATCATTGCAAGGCCAAGG